>CAZXJE010000022.1:9159-11378 GCA_964640835.1 uncultured Eubacteriales bacterium | reverse complement strand
TTGATGGCAACAATGCGGTTGGGGTATGAATTTTGGCGCCTGGTCTTTGACTCTTGTCCTCCAGGAGCAAACGATTTATATACTCTCTACAACCTTACGCATGAGTGGTTTTTAGGGAAGCCTTTTGCTTCGATGTTTCCTCCTGCATCGTATCCCTTGCTCTGGCTTTATTACGGTTGGCTGTCATTAGGCGCGGTCAGATTGTTTTGGGCATTGACATCGATCGCACTCCTTTTTGGTCTTGCTGTTCTTCTCATCAGGGCAATCGAAACAAACATTCGCTTCGAGCGCTTTTTTGTCGTGATTTTTCTTCTTTCTATCTACCCGACAGCCATTACCATTGGAAATGGCCAGATCACGCTGCATGTTTTTTATCCGTTGTTGATCGGTATCCTTCTTGTGCGGGAAGAAGATCGCCATTGGGGCACAGACCTATTGGCTTCATTACTCTTATTGTTTGCACTCGTTAAACCTACTATTGCTCTTCCCTTTCTCTGGATCGTTCTTTTTACTTCAGGCTCCATAAGAATTCTTGCTATTGTCTCCACTGGCTATGTCGCCCTTACTCTCTACAGCATCTCATTTCGAGTAAATGGATTTGTCGAATTTTTGCAGGATATGAAATTTCACGGTTCTGGAATCTTCTCTCATCAAGGATACGCAAATTTGTATGTCTGGTTGGGCGCCTTGGATCTTGAGGCATGGGCTTTTCCTGCGGCTTTTGTAGTATTATTCACACTGGGCATATGGTGTTTCCGGCATAGACACAATGATATATGGCTGCAGTTGGGTGTGGTCGCACTCATTGCTCGCCTCTGGATCTATCACCGGCTCTACGACGATCTGCTTATTATTTTACCCATGATCGCCCTTTTTCGGATGGCCAAACAGGCATCTTCCTCTGATAATTGGGATATCAAAGCGGGCGTGCTGCTTTTTCTATCGTGGGCTTCTCTCCTTATCCCAGGCACACTCTACCGTTTGTCACCGCCTTTGGGTGTCCCTTTTCGGATAGGCCAGGCCATAATCTGGATTCTCATGTTGTTTTTCTTGCTCCTTCAGGCTGAAAGATCTCGTAAGTTGAAACGTGATCACCAAGGCTGATCTATATAATCGAAACTATCCCTCCAAAAAAGATGTCCATTCAGGTTTAGTGCAGGTTTAGTTTGACTCTTCCCGCCTGAATTTATATCCTATTGTAAGCAAAAGGACTTGAGGATATGCGCTGTCCTGAATATGATATAAAAAATCCTGAAGACTCGAAGTGTTGGCGGGAAAGCGAGGCAAAATAAGCATGGGAGATAAATTGAGTCAAAATAATTGGACTCAGAAAAGAAATTATTTAATTTTATTGGTTTTGTTATGCAGTCTGTGGTTTTTTCTCTTTTCTTGGATTGCTTGCCAAACCAAAAGTGAAGACGAATTTCGATTTCTTTTTGTGTCAGACCTTCATCTGCATCCAGGTGAAGATACTGTGAGCAGAGTTAGCCGTGCTGTCGAACAAATTAATGACTTAAGGCCCAAACCTGATTTTGCGATTTTAGGTGGAGACCTGATCGAGAATATGTATGTTCGGGATCATGAAAGTGCCGCTGGATTGTATGACTTGTACGAAGAAACCATCGCTCGATTGAATATGCCTGTGTATAACGTCATTGGCAACAATGATGTGGTGCCCGTGTTTGAAGGGAGCCCTGTTGGCAAATCACAAGTGCAAGACGGGAAGGATATGTTTAGAGAACGTTTGGGCAATGGCAAAACCTATCGTTCCTTTGACCATAAAAACTGGCATTTTGTTTTGCTGGATTCGATCGACAGAGTTGAGGGTGGGGGATATAGGGGTTATATTGATGAAAATCAACTGAACTGGCTTGCCGAAGACCTGGAAAAACTGGACGAAGGCAGGCCTGTTTGTGTTGCTCTCCATATTCCTTTGACAACAATTTTTGCACAGACACATATCAATTCGATGAGTGCGCCTCTACCATATTTTATTGTGAACAATGGGACTGAAGTTTTAAGATTGTTGGCAAACTATAATGTCAAGCTTGTGTTGCAGGGGCATCTTCATATCGTGGAGGAGCTGAAGTATTTGAATACGACCTACCTAGTGGGAGGATCTATAAGCCATGCACAAAAGGATCAGTACTTTGTGCATCATGAAGGATTTGTCATCGTGGATGTTGTAGGGGATGAGTTCAGTTGGAATTATTGTCCTT
>CAZXJE010000022.1:0-9059 GCA_964640835.1 uncultured Eubacteriales bacterium | reverse complement strand
AATTATTGTCCTTTGGCTGGCACAACTTATTGATATTAAAAAAGATAGACCGCTAAAACTGTATAATAAAGCCCTTAGATTGATGTTTTGGGGGCATTAAACCGCGTTCTAAGAAAAACCGTCTCTAACAATCCAACTTTTTTGAATTTTATGAATATTCCTATACTTGGCTTTGTACCCTAGCTGATTCTGGATATTGTTGATAAAAGTCTCTGTCCCCACGGCTATGCTCTCTGTCCATCGGCTATCCCGTGTCATCTTATCTGATAGAAGTGTGGATTCTATACATTCAGAATAAAACTTCTTGAAAGCGGTCAAATCGTCAATTCCTATCAGCTTCATAACTGTTTTGATATTAATGAGCCTGTATCTTTGGGGATTTTGCATGAGCTCATTATATCCACAGAAAGGCCACTCTGAAGGATGACTGACCACGTTCGCTCTGACCATGTTAAGGTCAATATAAACCATACACCGATGTAAGTGCTGATCACTCTCAATTGCAGTGGCGTGGTAGTTATCATCCCAAAATGCGCCACTGCGGTTTTTTCTTTGGTTGAATTCGATAGCAGTCCGACTTGCAATGAGTTGAATCGATCGTGGGATTGTGTGGCGGTGGCCATCTGCCAGTACAAGAAGATGAATATGGTTTGATGTGACAGCATAATTTAGTATTTTTAATCCATATTTCTTTTTTGTTTTGAACAACCAGTGCAACCATCTCTTTTTGTCTTTAATAAATTTTAGGAGATAATCTCGATTATGGCAGCGATGTGTGACATGCCATACGATACCTGGAATGAAAAAGAGTTTTCCTCGCAATAAAATGCTCCTCTAGTTAGAAGACTCTTTTTAGTGCCAAAAAATCTCATTTAAGGAAAAATTAGGGGGCTTGAAATCGACTAAGTTGACTATTTTCAATATGTTATGTCAGCCAAAGGAAAAAATAAAGGAAAAAATAAAAGGAAAAAATAGAATTGACATTCGGTTGGACTAATGATAAAAACCTTATCTTTGGAGACGAAGATGGCACTGAGCAAAAAAGACTTCGAAGGTAAAAAGCTTAACGCTGATAATTTCACTTTAGCAGATTTTCAGGATTTTGAGAGTGACGATCTCTTTGAGGTCTCAGAATACTTTTACCAGTTGATCGAGGATGCCTTCAAAAAAAAGTACATGGTCTATGGCCAGCCCTTTATGTCCAGTCCAAAAACTGAGGTTGATGTATTTGACTGGAACACAAATACCATCCGAAAATTCCTGAATTTCTGTTCCTACAATTATCTGGGATTTAGTTATCATCCTGAAGTCATGAAAGCTGTACAAGCGGCCGTGGAGGAATTTGGCACGGGTGCTGTCTCAGCACCGCTTCTCAGTGGCTATTCCGGAATCCTGCGCCAACTCGAGGAGGAGATTGCCCAGCTTAAGGGCAAAGAAATGGCCATCGTTTTTCCGACCGGATACGGGACAAATCTGGGCGTTCTTTCAGCGATTTTGCGTCCTGGTGATGTAGCTGTCATGGATATTCTTTCCCATGCATCCATCTATGACGGCGTTCAGCTTGGAGGGGCGGACATCAAGATATTTGCCCATAATAGTCCAAGCCATCTCGAAAAAGTCCTTAAAAATCTGAAAACAAAGCGTGTGATCGTCTGCATCGAGGGTGTGTACAGCATGGATGGTGACCTTGCAAACCTCCCTGAATTGATCCCCATCTGCAAAAGATATGGAGCCAAGATCCTGGTGGACGAAGCCCATGCAACCCTCATTTTCGGAGAGAGGGGCGGAGGAGTGGCAGAGCACTTTGGCCTCGAAGACGAAGTCGATATTGCAATCGGTACGTTCAGCAAAGCTTTCGGAGCCATCGGTGGCTTTGTCGTCGGGAAAAAAGAGCTCATGACCTATCTCAGGATGACGGCGCGTGCTTATATCTTCTCCTGCACCATGGCCCCCCACACGGCCGCAGGGATCCTCAAGGTCCTCGAGATCTACAAAAAAGATGAATCGCTGCGGGACCAACTATGGGAAAACATCCGTTACATGCATGACAATCTTCGTAAAGCCGGCCTGGATATCGCAGACACCAAATCTCAGGTCATCCCTGTTATGGCAGGAGACGATCTGAGACTCCGGGAAATCAGCAAACGAATTCAAGAGAGGGGACTCTACACCGGAGTTGTCACCTATCCCGCCGTATCGAAGAACAAGACTCGCTTACGTCTCTCAGTATCTGCCAAGCACACCAAGGAACAGATGGATGAGTGTGTCCGCATCATAAGCGAAGTCTTCGAGAGCATGAAAGACTGGAAACTCTCTCAAACTTAAGCTCACTCCATATTTTTCTGATTATGGTCCTGTTCAATTCCTCTAAAGCCTATATCGCTGTCCGAATGCGGATAAGAATCGTTCAGAAGTGAACGTTTCGTGTCTCAAATGCGTCATAATATCGCATATGTGCGTTTTGGTATATTTTTTGCGTAATAAATAGAAAATGGATAACGTATGCACTATGTCTAGGAACGGAACATTCAATCGAGAAAATGCTTAAGAACTATTTGATCGTTGCATTGAGGAATATCCAACGACAAAAACTCTATGCATTCATAAAAATATTCGGGCTGTCCATCGGCATCGCTGCATGTATTCTCATCTATTTATTTATCGTTGATGAATTGTCCTTTGACGATTTTCATAAAAACGGAGCTCAGCTATTCCGAGTTGTCCGCATCCAATACGATAAGGACACAAAAAAGGAGACGGGACGCCAACAGTATTTGCCAACGCCTGTGGGCCCCGAGCTCAAAAAGACTTCCCCGGAGATAAAACATCAGACAAGGTTTGTCAATGACTCTGGATCTGTCCGATATAAAGATAAGTTATTCCGGGAAACACTCTCTCTCGTGGATTCACATTTCTTCGAGATGTTTTCTTTCCCTCTGATAGAAGGAAATCCGAAAACGGCATTATCCGAAAATCACAACATCGTTATTTCTCGGTCCTACGCCGATAAATACTTTGGTGAAATGGATCCCATGGGAAAGATGCTGACACTCACCTATGGCCAAATTAGCAGGGATTATAGGGTGACTGGTGTGGCCGAGGATGTCTCTCCCAATTCTTCTATTCGATTCAATATTATTATCCCATTCGATAATTTGCCGATGGTCATAAATAATCCAGATATTCTGAACAATTGGAACAGATGGTATTGTCCATTCTTTGTCCAAGTTCAATCCAATATTTCTTATGAACAAGTTGAGCAAAAGTTAGACCAGTTTTGTGAGCAGTATTTCAGTCCTTCGATCCAGAGACACATTGATGAAGGCCATGATCCATTCACTTTTGGTCTCCAAAGGGTCAGGGATATCCATCTTGATTCCAGGATTGTAGGAAATCGCGGCCTTTCTCTCTCATATCTCCTTTCCACTATCGCACTCGCCATCCTGTTGATTGCATGCGTGAACTTTATGAATCTTTCCATAGGACTGTCTTCTGTGCGGTCTATGGAAGTGGGAATGCGAAAAGTCCTGGGAGCCCAACGAAAGCAACTCTTGCAGCAGTTTTTAAGTGAAGCCATAGTGGTAAGCTTTCTCGCAATCCTCTTGGGGATAATATTTGCAGAATTTCTCCTCCCAAAATTCAACGCCTTATCTGGGAAGCAGCTCTCGATCATCCCCCTGTTTGGAAGTCTTCATATGTTGTCCTTGTTGGCGATAGCCATTTTTACGGGTATATGTGCGGGGAGCTATCCGGCTGTTTTCTTGTCAGCACTTCGGCCTGTGGATATCATGAAGGGTAAACTCAGGATCGGCGGAAGAACAACTCTGACCAAAGGGCTTGTGGTTCTTCAGTTTGCACTGACTGTGATCCTCGTCATATCAGGAATAGTACTGGGGAGACAGGTTTCCTTCATGGTGAATAAAGATCCAGGATATTCGAGTGAAGGACTCGTAGTCGTATTAACTCAGGAAATTGAGCAGCAGGAATCTGAAAAGCTCTGCCATCTTTATCGAAACGAAGTCATTTCCCACAGCCGCATACTGGGACTAACGGCCAGCAACAGAGCGTTCGGGCTCTTCCTTCCGGGCACATATTTGGAATTGGGCGAGCGAAAAGTCCATTTCCGGTTTAATCGTGTAGATCCTCATTTCCTCTCTACGATGGGATTCAGTTTGATCCATGGACGGGATTTCTCGACGAATATTACTGCAGATAGTGATGCGATCATCGTAAATCAAAAGTTTATGGATTCGCTGGGACCTGATTACGAATTAGGAGAACCGCTTGGCGCTGTATCAGATGGATTCCCTTATAACTTCCGTGTCGTCGGAGTCATTGAAGATTATCATTTTGAATCGTTGCGGAGTGAGATCGATCCTCTTCTCCTCTATGTCGGGAAAGGGAAGGCTCCTAATAGGGACAGGTTCAGCCGGATTTTTGTTCGTATTGGAACAGCTTCTCTCGCGGAAACCATAGACTTTTTGGAGAAAGCATGGACAAAGATCCATCCGAATAAACCGTTCAGGTACTATTTTCAGGACGATGCTCTGAGAAGCTTGTACGAACGAGAAAACCGTTGGAGTGCGATCGTGCGGTTTGCTTCTGTCTTCAGCATTTTGCTAGCCTGTCTGGGAGTCTTTGGACTTACGGCCATGACTCTGGGTTGCCGGGTCAAAGAGATCGGCATTAGAAAAGTGTTGGGGGCAAGCGTTGAGCAGATCGTCTTTCTCGGAATCAAAGAGTTCATTTATCTCATATGCTTGGCCAATATTATTGCGTGGCCCATCGTCTATTTGATATTGCAAAGAGTGCTCCAGAATTATCCCTACCGGATCGATATCGGATTCCACTATTTCTTGTTTGCGGGAGCCGCATCCGTTCTCCTTGCAGGGCTCACAATCCTCTATCTCTCTGTTAAGGCAGCCCTTCGAAATCCCCTTGACAGCCTAAGGTATGAATGATCCTGTCACAGATTGATCTTGAACTCGAACCATGGACCACGAATTCTTGCTTTTTAATCCTCAAATTTATATTCTTTTTTTAAGGAGCAATGCTTTTTTTGTCTATATGGGTGATATTTGATCGTTTTGCTTGAAATATACGCGGTTATGCTTTATAATGACCGACGTGATAGGTCATATGACCAATAAAATCAGTCGATAATATTCGATGGGATCGATCATTCTGGAACCACTTCTTGAATCGGAAAAAAAGGAAAAAATCCTTTTCTTTCTCTATTCCCATGGGGAGGGCTATGCAAGAGAGATCGCCCGGACTTTCCGGTTTAACCTCAACACGGTTCAGAATCAACTGCAAAAATTGGAAAGTCATGGAATTTTGTGCAGTCAGCTGAAGGGAAAGGTGAGAATATTCAGCTTCAATCCCCGTTATCCCTTAAGAGATGAACTGGAAGCCCTGCTTAAAAATGCTATGAAGTATCTTCCCGAGGATGAAGTGAGAACATACTACCGGCCGCAGATTCAGCCTCGGTGTGCCGAAAGACCATCCGAAGCACACACTCTTCAAGGGAGACTATCTTTCGCCCTATCTAATCCGTGGGAGAAGAGCCAGCTAAACAGGTTCATACCATCTCAGAAAATATCAAAGAAAAACAACAGTATTAACCTTGGTATTGCGAGAAAAAAATGACGGAAAAACCAAAAGAGCCAATAGATCTAAAAAAGCCAAAAAAACCAGAAACGGAATCCGCCGAAGAAAAAATCGATGCATACGATAGATACATCCTTGTCCGGAAAAAAGAAAGGCCCAGAGCCCGCGACCTGATCCCGAAGATTTTTGACAAATTCGAACAATACAAAGAAGGTTTTCCTTATGATCCGAACATCATCGCAGGATATGCGGAGCTCAATGAACAACCTCTCTTTGTGATCGGTCAGAATTGGCGAACGGTAAAAGACCGGAAGATACTCTCCACAATAACGGCCAAGGGATATTCTCTAGCACTGGAGGTCATGAAACTCGCAGAAAAGCATCAAAAGCCTCTGATTACGTTCATTGACACTCCAGGAGGAGATCCCCTTCAGGAGTCTGCGGAACTTCTTCAATGTTGGAAAATATCCGACTGCATCCGAACTCTTGCGGGCCTCAAAGTGCCTACTGTGAGTATCATCATCGGCGAAGGTGGCAGCGGCGGTGCGATCTCCCTCCAGGTCGCTGACCGCACATACATGCTGGAAAATTCAGTCTTTTCTGTGATCTCTCCTGAAGGCTGTGCCGGCATCTTGATAAAGGGTCTCAACAAAAAACCCCGTGAAGAAAAACAGAGAAGACACAGAGAAATGGCCAACCTTCTAAAGCCTGCTCCTCAGGATATGCTTGATTTCAAGATCATTGATGGCATCATAAGAGAACCAGAAAAGGGAATCAATAAGGATCAAAAAACAGCAGCCAAGAACATCAAGTACTTCATTAATAAAGCTCTTAATGAGTTACGTGCAGAATCCATCGAGACCCTCCTCGATAAAAGATATCAGAGATTCCTTAGTTATGGAGAATGGCAGGAACTCCCCACGGAGCCCAAAGTCTCTGGGCCACGAAGATTTGCCCGAAATATTATAAAAGGTGTGAAAAAGTTTTTTCAAAGAGAAGAAAAACATCCGATCGGTGAAGAGGATCATCATACAGAATGGCCAACGGATGAAACTCACCCTAAGTCTTATGAATGCAAAATATGTGGGGAAATTACGCCATTCAAGAAATATTTGAAGGGATTTAAGATCTGCCCTAAATGTGGGAGCTCTGACCGCAAATTTTATCCCACGGCCCTGGAATGGATCCGCCACCTTGTCGATAGGGGAAGTTTTAAGGAGCAAGATGCAAATCTTGTTCCGTTGGACCCCATAAATTTTAGTTTCAAAGCAGATGATAATACGATTAAAAGATACAGGGATGATATCGAGATAGACTACGCAAAAACTGGGTTCCATGAAGCTCTCATCATAGGTATGGCAAGGATAAAGGGCCAGGAAGTTGTCTTGGCTGTATCTGAGTATGGCTTCAAGGGAGGCAGTTTGAGTTCTGTCGTCGGTGAAAAATTCGTCAGAGCCGTGAATTATGCAAATCAATACCACTGCCCTCTGGTTTCTGTTTCCATGACGGGCGGTGCCAGGATGCAGGAGGGTATACTATCGCTGATGCAGATGGCAAAGACGAATATGGCCCTTACAAGAATAAAGGTTCCCTACATCTCCATATTTGCCGATCCAACTATGGCTGGTTCACTGTCCAGCTATGTGAGCCAAGGCGATATCCATATCGCTGAGCCCAACGCTGAGATCGGATTTGCGGGAACACGAGTCGTTGAAGGTTACCTAAGAACGAGAATACGAGACAATAAGGGCAACTCTCCTCCATGGTATCTTCCGGATTTTTATCTTGAGCGGGGAGGGATCAACGAAATCGTCCCCAGAGAAAAGATGAGAGACAGAGTCCACGACTATCTGGAATTACTCAAAAAATTCTGACCTCAAATGGATGGAGGCAGACAAAGGTCGCAAAATAGCCATTGAAACAGTCCATCGTTATTGGGTAAAGTGAAAAAGATATTTCAATAAAACTAGGAGAAAAATCCATGAAAAGCGTGCCACTTATTCCTCCTGTGTGCTTAACAGCCACTTACAAATTTGAAAAGTCTGACGATCTGATCGATGTGGTCCAGAATCACTCGGGACACATCTATTCCCGTTGGGATAATCCGTCAGTCCAGGCAGCCGAAAAAGCTTTAGCACAACTTGAAGACTATACCCATGCGCTTGCCTTTGGCTCGGGAATGGCAGCCATCACAACAGCGATACTTGCATTTTTAGATAGAGATAGCAGAATTGTCTACCAGAGGGAAATCTACGGTGGGACGCATGAGTTCCTCAACGACTATTTGCCTCGTCTGGGTGTCAGCACATCGTGTGTCAATTGCCATGATGTGGGCGGCATTCTATCCGAGATCGAAAAAGGTCTGACGATCCTCTATCTCGAAACACCGACAAATCCCACTCTTCGCGTCGTTGATCTCAAACCTTTGATCGAAGCGGCACACAAAAAGGGCGCCATCGTTATGCTGGATTCAACCTTTGCTTCACCGGTCAATCAACATCCCAAAGACTATGATGTGGATGTGGTTATACACAGTGCAACAAAATACCTCGGGGGCCATCACGACATCACAGGGGGATTCATCTGCTGTGAAGAGAAATATTTCGAAGTGATCTGGAGATATCGGAAGATTTTAGGAGGAGTGATGGACCCATTGACGGCCTTTCTTGCCCTCAGAGGGATGCAGACTCTGTCGCTTCGTGTTCAACGTCAGAATGAGAGTGCGATAAAAATTGCCAAGTTTCTGGAAAGGCAGGAAAAGGTCAAAGATGTCTACTATCCAGGATTGGAGAGTGATCCAGATTTTAAAATCGCAAAACGACAGATGAAGGGATATGGCGGTATGCTGAGTTTTGACCTGGATGCGGATTTTGAAACCACGAAGACCTTCATGGACAGCTTAAAATTCATCGAGTTGGCCCCGAGTCTTGGAGGAGTGACTAGCCTGGCCACCCAGCCGATCACGACCACCCATGTCGGCCTCAATCCGGAATCGAGGGCCAAAGCTGGGATCAGCGAAAGCCTGGTTCGCATTTCTGTGGGCGTCGAAGATGTCGACTTGCTGATTCAAGACCTGGAACAAGCTTTAAAAGTCCTTGGCTAAAGAAAGAAAGCAGCACGTTGCTTTTTCAGTGCCAACTTGATATTCTTTTCCCGAGTCGATGTAGGGGAAAAGCAATCCTTTTAATAGGGGAGGATACGATGAAAATAACAGCGCTCATAGGAAAGCGGATAAAAATTCTTCGTTTAGAACGGGGCTTAACGCAAGGAGATATTGAAGAGGCCACGGGTGTCTCCCGGTCACACATCAGCAAGATTGAATCGGGCAAGGTCGCAAATCCTGGATTGGACACTCTGGAAAAAATCGCTAAAGCCCTAAAAGTGTCGATATCATTTTTGTTTCATTTCGATGAGAGAACCCTGAAAAAGAGGGATCAAGCTATGGAAAA
>CAZXJE010000021.1:0-20649 GCA_964640835.1 uncultured Eubacteriales bacterium | reverse complement strand
TAGCCTCGTCCCGTTCCTTGATCGCTTCTTCCCGCATCCGGTTGGATTCCTCTACCCAACGGGCCTCTTCATTTATGATGTGGCTTCTCACAGTTCCAGCATAACTTGGCGCGCCACGAAATTTATCGGGAGGATAGAGCGCACGAATCTCAAGATAAGTGCGACTCGGAAGATGCTCACACCATGCTGTGATCGATCCATCGGTCTCGATCCGTGATTCAGCCCAGAGCGGACCGTGGAGCCATTCATTGAGCTGTGACTGCAGAAGATTCCCGGGCGGCTTGACGTGCAGGCGGACATTCTGACTCACTCTATCCCAATCCCCGCTTATGAACTGATAATACAGAACAGCCGCATCCTCATGTCGTGCGACCGCATTTAACACACGGTAATGGAAATCAAATGTCCGGGATTCATTCTTCGCATCAAAAAACCACCGGACTTCGATCTGTCCCGATGGCCTTGTGACACGATAAGTTCCCGGCCGACCCGAATCTGATAGTTCGTAAAACCTCCCATTCTCCGATACTTTAAAATCCTGAAAGGTGATACGTCCTTGAGTTGTCAACGTTCTGAAAACAAAACTGAAAGAACCGGAAAACTTGAACGTACGGGATTCAATGACATCCATACTCCCATCCGTCTGCAGCTGTGCATCGATGGAAACGCCAGTGATTCTATAAGACTTGGCGGCAGACAAATCAGGAATCCAGACCAACAAAAAAAACACACAAATACAAACAAAAAGGACTCTTTTTATACTTGATCTTTTCATGGTTCTCCTCTAAGATAAGTCCATCACAGCTGTTCTATTTCTTTATTTATAATACTCGTTAAAGATATATTTAATTCATTCCTGCGGCTTTTCCCCGACCCCTTGGATCAGCGCCGCCTTCGAACCGGATAGGCCTCCCATTCGCGTCATACGCGATTTTCAGGCCATGGGCATTACCTAACCCCCCGGATACCCTCACGTCATGTCCCATTGCCGCTAATTCTCTATGAACCTTCTCGGGAATGCTCTGTTCGACACGCAAGGTATTCGGCTCGACAAAGCTAACTCTAGGTGCATAGATCGCTTCCTGCACATTCATCCCAAAATCGATCAGATTCATCACCATCTGAGGAACCGTCTGGCCGATCGTGTGCCCTCCTGGTGTTCCTATGGCCACCCAGGGTTTTCCGTCCTTCACGATGATCGTTGGGCAGTCGCCGGATAGCTTTCTGTGGCCGGCATGGGCGTCCATCGGATTTCCCTTCGGCTCGAACGTACAGTAAGCGAGAGAATTATTCAGCCAAATCCCTGTGCCTTCGGGCAAAATCCTGCTGCCGAAGGCGTTCCCGAGTGTCTGTGTGGCACAGACGATATTTCCCCATCGATCAGCCACCACAAAATGCGTGGTGTGGCTGTCCTTTGGGATCGTGACATCGGGCGGAACAAATGGCTTTGCTCTATCGAGATCGATCTGTGAGACCATCTCTTCCCAGTATGATTCAGAGAGGAGTTTGTCCAATGGAGGAGGATTGATCTCAGGATCGCCTGCATAAGCCAAACGGCACCAGAAGGCATGTTTGCTTACCTCTGCAAAACGGTGGAGATACGCCGTGGTGTTGTGGCCCAGCTCTGGTCCGTCAAATTGGCTCATTAAGCCCAATCTTATGAGCGATGGAAAGGCTGTAGACGGAGGTGAAGCCGTGTAGACTTCATATCCCCGGTAGTGGATGTGGATGGGCTCCCACCACTCAGCCTTGTCGGCAATGAGGTCGTCGATGGACAAGAATCCGCCGGATTTTTTCATCTCGGCATCGATCGCTTTGCCGATCTCCCCTCCATAGATGACTTCGGCACCCAAATCCGCTACGAGTTTCAGAGATTTAGCTAGATCTTTTTGAACTAGCCGATCACCGGCGCTTAATGGTCTGCCGTCTTTCCCATAAAATCGTTTGGCATGTTCGGGAAACGACCCAAAAGCATAAGCGATCGTTCGTGCAAATTCTTCGCTGATAACAAATCCCTGGCTGGCGAGTTTGGTCGCAGGAATAAAAAGCTTATTCCATTCCAACTTGCCATACTGTGTCGACATGGCTTGCCAGGCATTGACATTTCCAGGAGTTGAGACAGCTTTTGGCCCCCTGCGGTTATTCTGATAATTTGGAGTGGGTGCACGGAAAACGTCCGAATCCACAGCCATGGGTATTTTGCCGCTCGAATCGAGAAAACGGATCTTTTTGGTCTTCGTTTCATAAACCAGGATCGTTCCGTATCCGCCCATTCCGGACATCATGGGTTCGACAACGTTCAGAACAGAAGCAATGGTCACAGCTGCATCAAAGGCATTCCCTCCAGCTCGGAGGGTCTCGACGCCGGCCTCAGTGGCGAGAGGATGGGCAGAACTGACCATTCCCTTTCCAGCCAATGCTGGCGAGGATTCCTTCCCTTCCAAGACGTCCGCTCCGGATCTGCTCTCCCCAGAACAAAAACACATTATAAGAACAACAGCACACACGATCGGAAGCTCCCGAATCATTGTAACCTCCTCGATTCAAATCCAGTATATTTCATTCCTTATCAATATTTCAGCATGTCCTTCTTAACCTGGATTATTCACAGGTTAATTTGAACACGCCTATTTTCTGTAGTCAATATGCTTAGCTGAATCCGTTACTTCTTTGTATTTGATATTCAGTCAGGGGTATTAACTGGCTTTATGGAGACGGCGTGCCCCCCGCCCCCGGCCATCGCTACAGATAGAACTGTGGATGATGTGACGTGGATCTCACTCATGAGCACATGTTCGGGATATTTGTCAGCATCGAAGGCATCCGAAAATAGTGTGGCCATGTATTTTTTGTCCGGATCGAGAAAGTTTAGGGGGACACTGAGTTTGCGTGGGTTTTCATCGGTCATGCTTCCCATGTACCACGTTTTTCCCTTCTTTCTGGCTATAACGATAAAATCTCCGGGATTCCCGGCCAAGACTTTTGTGTCATCCCAGACTGTGGGGATATTTTTAATAAAGGCAAACTCATCGGGCGCCGCTTCATAAGCTTCCGGATAGTCCGGGACCATTTGAAGAGGTGAATAGTAGACTACATACATCGCCAGTTGGTGAGTTCTCGTTCCCTGGACTTGTTTGGGACTCTCCTCTGTCCCATCCAGGTCAAAGGCTCCTGGTGTATAATCCATCGGCCCTGCCAGCATTCGTGTGAAGGGAATCGTGACATTGTGCTCGGGAGTAGGTTTGTTCGACCATTTGCTGTGTTCGAGCCCCAAAATGCCCTCGCGCGTCATAAAATTCGGGTATGTCACCCGAATCCCAGTGGGCTTGTAGGCCCCGTGGAAATTCACCATCAAACGGTTGGCTGCGGCTTTCTGGGCAAATTCATGCACAAAATTAACCCACTCCTGGTCATCCCGGCCATAACTGTCCACCTTGATGCCCACAGCTCCCCACTTGGCATATAAGGGCAAAGCTTCATCGATCTGCCGCTGTAAAGATGCCCCATGAACCCAGAGATGCACATCCACGCCTTTATCTTTGGCATACTGAATAACGGCCTCTATGTTGTACTTATCCTTTCGTGTCTCTTCCATGGCCAGGATATCCTCAGCGTCGGGATTTTGCCATGCATCCCTTTCCAATGAGTACCAGCCGGCATCCACAAGAAGATGCGGGATACCATGTTTAGCGGCAAAATTGATGTAGTGGATCATCTGGAGTGTGTGCGGTTCACCGAAGGGAAGCCGTCCATTCCACCAAGGCCAAAGCACAAGTCCGGGTTTGATCCAAGAGATATCCTCGAATGTTGTCGGCTCATTGAGATTCTCGATGAGGTCTGATTCAATGAGATCCCCCGGCTTATCGCCGATCATGAGGACTCTCCAGGGTGTCTGATGTGGAACAGACGCCTGGACAGCTAAATCTTGATCTTCAGGCAGAGGTGAAAGTCTTGAAACAAGCGTTCTAGCATTTGCCTCTGCCGGTGAAAGATACATCCCTGCATAATCTATGAGGTTCGCTTCAGTGATCGCCATCCAACAGGAAGACGTTTGAAAGAGCAGGGGCAATCCGATTATAGACTCGGAATCGATGTCCTCTAAGAATATTTCATCAAATTCCTTCTCATAAGGAGTCGTATAGCCTTCCAGTTGAAGAGCATAACAATTGAAGTTTTCACTGAAGTTGAAGAAAGTATCCTCAGACTGAATAGTCAGTTCAGACATACTGTCCTGCTCTGGGAAAAAATAGCGGAACGCCACACCATCATCATAAACCCGAAAAAGTACATCGATCTTCCGATAAGGAGACTCCATCTCCTCCAAGTTCACAGTCAATTGATTGTAAAAGTTCCTCACCTCGCTTCTCTTCCCCCAAACCGGTTTCCAGGTTTGGTCATAGATATCCCTCACTGTCGCGATCACCTTAAAATTATCTCGGATGGGCAAAGAATCTTTAAGCTGAAATCCCATTGCAGAAGGCTCGATGATCCTAACATCATTGTAAGAGACACTGTAATGGGGAACGCCTTCAAGAACGTCGAATAAGACGATCACTTTTCCATTGGGAGATGTCACATTGAAATCTTCTTTTTGCACACATCCTCCGATCAATAAGACAAACAAACCGAGCAAAATTATGAATTTTATATAACCGATCATAACCGCCTCCTGATTTTTTAACCCCATGTAAAGCTTATATCATTTTTTAATGTCGAGAGTAAACCTTTGCACCACTGAGTATAAATTTGACATCTTCGCCAGACTCGTATAATTTTTATGCACTCATGGCGTTACTGGCATTATTACCGATCCTTACCGTATTTGCGCTTATTGTTCTTTTCAGATGGCCGGCGACAAAAGCCATGCCGGTTGCATTCCTCATCACCTGTCTTTTGGCTTTAACCATATGGAAGGTTCCCATACTACAGGTTGCCGCAGCATCCATCGACGGATTGGTCACGGCAGGCTCGATCCTGTATATCGTTCTCGGAGCCATCCTCCTTCTTAACCTCCAGCAGGAAAGTGGAGCAATCTCCTCTATTCGTCGGAGTATGTATCTCATCTCTCCGGACAGGCGGGTTCAAGCCATCATCATCGCCTTCCTCTTCGGGGCATTTATCGAGGCCTCAGCAGGCTTCGGGACGCCGGCAGCAGTGGCCGCACCCCTGCTCGTGGCCATCGGATTTCCAGCTATGGCTGCTGTTATGGTATCGTTAATCATCCAGAGCACACCCGTCTCCTTTGGAGCCATCGGAACACCCATTCTTATTGGGGTGAATGCGGGTCTGAGTGGTCAGCCGGAGGTGACAGGTTACTTGGCATCACATTCTCTTGAATTTCCTCCCTATTTGTACGCCATAGGAGGAAAAGTGGCCATTATCCACGGCATCACGGGTACGCTTATTCCTCTCATCCTGGTGATGATGATGACGCGGTTTTTCGGTCATAAACGCTCATGGACAGAAGGCCTGTCCATCTGGCGTTTTGCTCTCTTTGCGGGCTTGAGTTTCACAATTCCCTACACATTTATTGGATTTTTTCTTGGTCCCGAGTTTCCAAGCCTGATCGGTTCCCTCTTGGGCTTAGCTCTAGTGATTCCCCTTGCAAAGATGGGATTCCTGATCCCAAAAGACACCTGGAACTTTCCTGCCAAGGAGACATGGCCCAACGAGTGGATCGGCCACAAAATCGAAGAAAAGGACGTTGCAAAAGCAGAAATTAAAGTCTTTACGGCCTGGCTTCCATACATCCTCGTTGCGCTTCTTCTCCTCCTCAGCCGCTTGTGGATTCCTCTCAAAAACATGCTGGCTGGTGTATCACTGCAATTGTCAGATATCTTTCATACTTCTATCTCTACAAGCTTTCAACCGATTTTCCTTCCCGGGTTCTGGTTTTTTGTTGCTGTGATAGTCACACTCTTTATTCAAAAAATATCCTTCTCGAAAGCAAAACGTGCAACCGTCCGCTCCTTCAAGATCCTACTCGG
Source organism: uncultured Eubacteriales bacterium (assembly GCA_964640835.1). GTDB lineage: Bacteria > Acidobacteriota > Aminicenantia > Aminicenantales > Aminicenantaceae > WTAW01. Next base: position 14,662 of record CAZXJE010000021.1, on the reverse strand, counting down.
CCCCACCATCGCTCTCGGTTTTGCTGTCCCCATGGTCAAGGTCTTCATTAGCAGCGGAGTTCCTGGCGGCTACGATAAAATGCCTGTTGTTCTAGCTTCAGGAGCGGCTGCACTTGTGGGCGAAGCTTGGACAGCGTTTGCACCAGTAATAGGAGCACTCGGCGCATTTATCGCAGGCAGTAACACCTTCTCGAATATGATGTTCTCTCTCTTTCAGTTTACGACTGCACTTAAAACAGGAGCTATACCGGGTGTGATTGTAGCACTCCAGGCTGTGGGTGGCGCCGCAGGAAACATGATTTGCGTCCACAACGTTGTGGCGGCGTCGGCTGTTGTCGGGCTCCTCGGCCGGGAGGGCCTCCTAATCCGGAAAACTCTTATACCGATGATTTACTATATCCTTGTTGCAGCCATTATCGGCTTTGTCCTCCAGCAATTTATGACAATCTAATTCCGGTTAAGATTAATCCAAATTTAATTCACCTTTAATTTCCCCTTTACAATTCTGAGTAAAAAAAATAAAATAAAATTTGCATAATGACTATCAGTCATTTAATATAATTATGATTATTTATTACGCTAGATTATAAAGGAGGCCAAATGGGTATTGCCGAACGCAAGCTAAGAGAAAAAGAAAGAAGGTGGAATGACATCGTTGACGCTGCAGAACGGATTTTCTTCTCCCAAGGCATGGAAAACGCAACAATGGATGATATCGCTGAAGAAGCCGAGTTGAGTAAAGGGACTCTCTACATCTACTTCAAGAGCAAAGAGGATCTCTACCTTGCTATAACTAAACGCGGACTGGATATTCTGACAAAGGTGTTCGAAAAAGCCTTCTCAAAAGCAACAATCGGCCTTGAAAAGATCTATACCATCGGACAAGCCTATCGCGACTTTTCAAAAAAACACACGGATTATTTCCAGGCAATGGCCTATTTCGACCTGCGTGTCAAGGAAATTAGCAATGAGTCCCCCAACGCCAAGGCCAGCATCGATCAGGGAGAAAAAGTACTTACGATCTGTGCTGAGGCCATCCGATGCGGGATCGAAGACGGTTCCATTCGATCTGACCTCGATCCCGAAAAAGCTGCCATCGTTCTTTGGGGACAGACAAACGGTATTCTCCAGCTCATCCTGAATAAAGGAAAGCATATGAAAGAAATGCTCAAAGCATTTGGATTTATTACTCTGGAAGAGATCATCGATTATTCCTTCGATTTGGTCCGTCACTCTCTTCAGAATGCTGAATAGGAGGTCAAAAATGTTGAAAAAAGGTATTATCCTATCACTTTTATTCATCGGTCTTGTTCATTATGTGTTTAGCGACCAGAATGCCCTTGACCAATACATCGCACTTGGACTACAGAACAATCTGGCTCTCCAACAGCAAGAATTCCAGTTCGAAAAGAGCATGGAGGCGCTCAAAGAGGCCAGAGGTATGTTCTTGCCATCCATCCACCTTATGGGTCGATTCTCAAGGGCTGGCGGGGGGCGTGTTTTCGAAATTCCTGTGGGAGATCTCATTAATCCTATAAACACTGCGTTCAATCAACTTTATGGCTTTCACGGGATAGACGCGGGATTGCCCACAAGCATACCCAACATCTCCACTCCTTTTTTTCTGGAGCAAGAACAGGAAACAAAACTTCGACTGATACAGCCGCTTTTCCATCCTGCACTCATTGATAACTATAAGCTGAGATCCAATCTGAGTAAGATCGAGGGGGACCAGATCAGCGTCTACAAACGCCACCTTGTTATGGATATCAAATCTGCCTATTACAATTACCTCAAGATACTGCGTGTGCTTGAAATTCTGGATGAGACAAGAGTGCTGCTGGAGGAGAACCTCAAGATGAGCGAGAACCTGGTTAAGAACGGAAAAGAGACTGAGAATGTCGTATTCCGCGCTCAAGCGGACATCGCTCTCCTAGAACAGGAAGTAGCAGAAGTGGAGAAGAACCGGATCGTCGCCGCAAAATATTTTAACTTCATGCTCAACCGGGAGCTCGATGCCCCGATCGAGGCCGATTATGACCACCTTCTGCCGCTGCCAGAGATTGTGAATTTTGAAGACGCAATCAAACAAGCTTTCGATCATAGAGAAGAATTCCGTCAAATAACATTCGCCATTGATGCTGCATCCAATCAAGTAGGACTGGCAACGAGTAATTATCTCCCTGCCATTACAGCTGTATTCGACTATGGGTTTTGGGGAGAAGATTACAGGTTTGGAAAAGATGATGATTTCTGGATGGCATCTTTTGTCCTGGAGTGGAGTCTCTTTACAGGTGGACAGAACAAGGCAAAAAAAGCACAGGCCCAACTGGACAAGAAGAGGCTCGAGGTTCAAAAAGAAGAACTGGAAAAACAGATTCTACTGGAAGTGCAGGAGGAATACGAAGCCTTGAAGGCTTCCCGCCTATCCATTGACGCAGCGTTAAAGCAGGAAGAAAGCGCAAAGAGCAATTTTGATATCGTATCCAAAAAATATGAGCACGGCATGACTCCTCAGATCGTCTACCTCGATGCCCAGAATGTATTCATCCAAGCCGCGATCAACAAAACCATCACCTATGCTCAGTTTTTGATCCAGTATGCCAGGTTCGAGCGGGCAACAGCCCTATTTAACCTGGAACAAAGCAACAATAATTCAGGAAATATTCATTCAGAATGAGAAAAAGAAACGAGATGGGAGGGAAAAAATGAAAACAAAAATATATCTTTTTATCCTGCTGGGATTTGTCCTTTTGATATTTGGGATCAATTGCCGGCATGAAGAGGATCAACCCCATAGGACCGAGGTTGTCTATGTCAAAACAGCTCCGGTCGAACACAAAGAGATGTCTCGAAGTGTCCGGACTCATGGACGCATCTCCTCAAAAAAAGAGATCAAGCTTTCCTTCAAGATCAATGGCATTATCAGGAATATCTATGTGGATGAAGGACAGGCAGTCAAAAAAGGACAACTTCTCGCTCGATTGGACCTCTCCGAGATCGAATCCCAAGTTCGCCAGGCCCGAAGCGGATTTGAAAAAGTTAAGCGGGATCTCGAGCGGGCTGAGGATTTATACAAAGAAAAAGCCGTTACTCTGGAGCAACTCCAGAATATCCAAACAGCCCATCAAGTGGCCAAATCCCAACTGGAGGTCGCAGAGTTTAACCTGCGCTATTCAGAGATCCATGCCCCATCGAAAGGACGGATCCTCAGACGCCTTATGGAGGAGAATGAGATGGTATCGGCTGGGATGCCGATATTCTTCTTCGCTTCTACAAACAGGGACTGGATCCTCAGAGCGGGAGTGAGCGACAGAGATCTCGTCCGGCTCCGTTTGAATGATCCAGCGGTCTTGGTGTTAGATGCCTACCCGGGAGAAACATTCCAGGCCCGTGTGAGCGAGATCGCGGAATCGTCCGATCCCATGACCGGTACGTACGAAGTGGAATTAAAAGTCGATCCAGCAGACAAAAAATTGGTGTCGGGTTTTGTGGCCCAGGTAGATATATCCCCCTCCTCCAAAGAGATGTATTCAGTTATCCCCATAGAAGCCATGGTTGAAGCGGATGGACGGCAGGGATTCGTCTTCGCAGTGGACAAAACAACAAACCGTGCCAAACGGATTCCCATGACAATCGGTTTTCTCTTCCAAGATAAAGTGGCAGTGAGCGCTGGTTTAGAAGACATCTCGTTCGTTGTGACAGAAGGAGCCCCATACCTCATAGAAGGAACCCAAGTCAAGATCGTGGAGTCTGATGAAAGTTCCGAAAACTAAAATTAGCCTAAGAAGGAATAAACGATGAAGATATCTGACTTTGCCATTACCAATTTTCAATTTACGATAATCCTGATACTGCTCCTGGTGATATCCGGGATCGTATCTTTAGTGACAATGCCCCGTTCTGAGGATCCGGCGACCACTCCCCCGGGCACATCCATCATCGTGATCTATCCTGGAGCGAGCCCGGCAGATATGGAGCAGCTGGTTGTGGATCCTGTCGAAGAAAAAATCAATGAGCTGGATGACATTAAGCGGATCGAATCCCTCAGTGCAGACAGCTTAGCCGTCACAGCCGTGGAGTTTCACTCCGGAGTGGATATGGACGATATCTATTCTAAGCTCGTCCAGAAGATCAACAGCATCCGGAGCGATCTCCCTGTAGAGATCACAAACCTGGACATCCAGCGCTGGGTGATGTCGGACTACGTTATCATCCTCCAATTGGCCCTAATATCGGAGACAGCAAGCTTTCGAGAATTGGAAAACGAAGCGGAACGGCTCGAGAAGCTGCTTGAGAAGATCTACGGAGTAAAAAGGATAAAAAAATGGGCCATACCCGAACAAGAAGTTCGGATCTCTCTGGATCTCGAGAGGCTCTCCCAAAAAAAGATCTCGATGAATCAGGTCATAGCCGCCATCCAGTCGAGTAATTTCAACATTCCGGGTGGAAACATCGACATCGCCTCCAAACGATTCAACATCAAAACCAGCGGATCTTACACATCCTTGGAGGAGATCAGCAACACCATCGTCCATGCTTATGGTGAGAAGGTCGTTTTCCTGAAGGACATCGCAGACATCCGTTTTGATTACGAGGACAATGTCTATCTGGCAAGAACCAACGGGAAGAGATGCATTTTTATCACGGTTAATCAAAAGGAGGGAACGAATATCTTTCAAGTCATGGATGGAGTCCGGATCAAACTCGCAGAATTCCAGGAAAAGCTCCCCTCCTCCATATCTCTCTATACAGTGTTTGACCAGTCTGAAAGCGTATCTAATCGGCTAGGTCATTTTCTGAACAACCTCCTCCAGGGATTGGTATTGGTGGGAATCGTTGTCTTCTTAGCCGTTGGCGTTCGCGCCTCTATCATTGTTCTGCTGGCCATCCCGATATCCTTCATGATCAGCATTGGTTTTATCGACCTCAGTGGATACGGGCTTCAGCAAATGAGTATCGCGGGCCTTGTCATTGTACTCGGCCTATTAGTCGACAACGCTATCGTAGTGACCGAGAATATCTCCCGGTTCATGAAAATGGGATACCCTAAGATCAAAGCCGCTGTGGAAGGGACTCGACAGATCGGTGGCGCCATCATCAGTTCGACGCTCACCACGATCCTGGCTTTTCTTCCAATAGCCATGATGGGGTATACAACCGGCGACTACATCCGGAGCATGCCTATGACTGTTATTTATACGTTATCAGCATCTCTCCTGGTGGCCCTGACACTCACGCCTTTTCTAAGCAGCCGCTTCCTCAAAATCAATCACAAGGAGAGCCCTTTCCGGCGATTTTTAAACTTTATGATTGCAAAGACATACAAGCCCACTCTTAATTTTGCGCTTAACCGTCCTAAAACTACTGTTTTCTTTATTCTCTGTGTCTTTCTCTTCAGCCTATTTATGTTCCAATTTGTGGGGATCAGTTTTTTCCCGAAAGCTGAAAAACCGCAGATCATCATCAATATCGCTACTCCTGAAGGATCGAGTTTAGAAAAAACCGATGCAACAGCCCGATATGTGGAGAGCGTTCTTGAAGGCCGGGAGGAGGTTAAAAAATATGCCGCGAATGTAGGGCGCGGCAATCCCCAGATCCACTACAACATCGAATCCAATGAGCTCATGGTCAATCATTCCCAGATATTTGTCGAGTTGGTCAAGTTCGATTTCAAATTGGTAGAGAACCTTGTCAAAGAGCTCCGCTTTGAATTTGAAGATTATCCAGGTGCCAAAATAGAAGTTAAAGAACTCGAACAAGGGCCGCCTGTAGAAGCTCCGATCGCCATAAAAATTCTGGGCGAGAATATGGATGTCCTCCGCAAGATCGCTCGGGATATGGAAGGCATATTCTTAGCGACAGCGGGGACAGTAAACGTCAACAATCCCCAGAAAACCACTATTGTTGACCTACATATCCAGATCAATCGGGCAAAGGCTGGTATGTTAGGCGTTCCGATGGTCGAGATCGACCGTACAGTGCGCGCGAGTATTGCTGGAATGCCCGTTTCCCAATACAGAGATAAAGAGGGGAATGAATATAATATTGTCGTGCGATTACCCTTCGAGGATGAACAAAAACCAGAAGATTTCGACAGGATCACTGTCACCTCTTTAACCGGAGCCCATATTCCTCTGAATCAAATCTCTTCGATCTCCTTTAAATCCAGCCCCAAGCAGATCGATCATTTTAACTTCGACCGGACCGTGACCATCACCTCAGATGTGGAGATCGGGTATTCAACAGACAGGGTCACCCGATCGATCATTGCAAAACTCGATAAATACCAGTGGCCGAAAGGATACGGATATTACGTTTCTGGGGAAATGGAGAGCCAGCAGGAGTCTTTTGGCGGAATGGGAAAAGCGATCGTCATCGCCATGATCGCGATTTTTGCGGTTTTGGTTCTTCAATTCCGGTCTTTCTCACAACCCTTAGTCGTTTTTGTCGCTATCCCCCTTGCTGTCATCGGCTCTATTTTTGCACTACTCCTCACCGGAAATTCATTTTCCTTCACTGCCTTTATCGGCCTAACCAGTTTGGTTGGGATTGTCGTGAACAACTCTATAATTCTTGTCGATTACACGAATAAACTCCACGCCCAAGGAAAACCCATCATCAATTCTCTGAAAGAGGCTGGTGAAACTCGGTTCGTACCCATAATTCTCACAACTGCAACGACTATCGGTGGACTCCTTCCCCTTACCCTGCGCGGCGGTACGATGTGGGGTCCCTCGGGCTGGACCATTATCGGCGGCTTAATGGTCTCGACATTCCTGACAACTGTAATCGTGCCTGTCCTGTATCTGATGCTCACGAAAAAACACACCGCTATCCCCAAAATCTCCTAATTAAAAGAATCTGTAGGGTCCGTTCAGGGAACGGACCCTAAATCGGATTCAAGTCCTGCACAAGGAGAGTTGCCAATTCAGGACAACAACGAAAAGAAAAAGTTGTCAAAACCTATGAAGACAATTATACTTTAAAAATCCGGAGTATATCTCAGTGGATGGAGGATAATATGCAAAAAAGCCCTAAAAGCTATCTTGGATTAATCGTTGTGCTGGGTGCAGTCTGGGGTCTGTCTGAAGCGGCTTTAGGAATGTACCTCAAAAGATGTGCCTCTTCTGTTTCCGGCTCGATGATGACAGGCGCTGCTTTATTGTTCATCGCAGCGAGCTGGATTTTATCCCGGCGAGTTCTCGGTGTTGTTCTTCTTGTTGTGATCGCCTCTCTTTTTAAAATCATCGACGCTCTGCTCCTCTCATATCCTATCATACACGGCGCCATCGCCAATCCTATTTTTGCCTTTATCACCGAAGGCGCGGCTTTTCTATTAATTGTCTATCTGATTAAAGAAACATTCCGACAAAAACCGGCTGGTCAAGCCATCACGGGGGGAATGTCCGCACTCCTCGCCGCCAACATGTTCCCTCTTGTTAGGTTTGCGACCGGAATCCCCGCTTGTGTCATCGGAGGCACAGGGTATCCCCTCTCCCTTTACTATATCCATTTTGCCATCTTAGTATCTGTCGTGACCGTTCCGATCGGATTTTTAGTCGGGAGCAAATTGGAAGAATACGCCCTTGGCATATCTAAAACACCTTCTATCCAGAAGCTCAATTATGTTCTCTCCCCTGCAGCCCTCATCCTCTGCCTCATTATTATGGCCCTGATCAGGCTTGCCTAGCCTGAATTATTTATACAAAATGTCGATAGTTGGTTCAACAAAAGCAATGTCGACTCGTTAATAATCCAGGCGAGATCAACACAATCTTATTCTCAAAAAGAGGATTAAAATGGGAACAAAACAAAATAAAAAAGGAAAGGCTTATACACGGAGAGACTTTCTCAAAGGTTTTGGGAGTGGCGCCATCGGAGCAGCTGTGGTCCCCAAAATTCTTGCTCAAGAACCGGCTTCGATTGAAACAAAGAAGGGAAAGATTCCCGTATACTCAAAAAAGCAAGTTACTCTCACCGTCAACGGAGAAAAATACACTCTTGTTGTGGAGCCGCGAGAAACACTCCTCGATATCCTCAGAGAAAGGCTTAACCTCACGGGCACGAAAAAAATATGCAACCAGGGGGAATGCGGGGGGTGCACCGTACTCCTCGATGGCGAGCCTGTCTATTCCTGTCTTTACCCAGCTTTCAGAGCCGACGGAAAGGATATCCGTACCATCGAGGGATTGGCCGAAAAAGAGAACCTCCATCCTGTACAGCAGGCTTTTATAGACACAGATGCTTACCAGTGCGGATTCTGTGCGCCAGGCTTCATCATGACTACTGTGGGACACCTAGAGACACGGGGGAATTCGCAGCCAAAGATGAAACTAAATATGGAAGATATCAAGATGGCCCTCTCCGGGAATATCTGTCGCTGCGGGAACTACGAACACATCTATAAAGCTGTCGCTGAGGCCGCAAAAAAGATGGGGAGGTCTTGAAATGGCTAAAAAAGACCATTGGGAAAACACTCAAGATCCTCATCTCCTCTATACAGAGGAAGTACAATCTGAGGGATTAACAACTCAGGACGCCCCATCCACAAAGGAAAAAACTGAGTTCAATATCATAGGCAGGGACACATTGAGAATCGATGGCCATAAGATTGTCACAGGAAAAGCGCCTTTCCTCAATGATATCAGGCTCAGAGGAATGCTCATTGGCAAAATTTTGAGGTCTCCACATCCTCATGCTGAGATCGTATCCATCGACCTGAGCAATGCCAAAAGCCTCCCCGGAGTGAAAGCTGTGATGGGACTGGACAGAGAAAAAGCTCAATTCATCGGTAATCGCGTGGCAGCCGTGGCAGCGGTCGATGAACAGACAGCCGAACAAGCCCTCAAATTGATCGAGGTGGAGTACAAATCCCTTCCTTATGTCGTCTCAGTCAAAAAATCCATGGAAGAAGGAGCACCGAAAGTCCATGATAAAAGGCCGAATGTCGAGAAAATCAGGGAGGAAAAACGGGGAGATGTTGAGATCGGATTCAAAGAGGCGGATGTTGTGTTGGAGCGCACATACAAAACAGCTATTGAGATCCATCACCCTGCAGAAACGCACGGGAGCATCGCCAAATGGGAAGGCGACCGGCTTATCGTATGGGACTCAACTCAGGCAATCCACAATGTGAGGGACGGTCTCGCACGCAGCTTGGGAATCCCGGCAGGCCGCGTAACTGTTATCAAGCGGTACATGGGAGCAGGCTTTGGCAGTAAACTCGGCCTCAATGCCCATACGGTGATCGCCGCGATGCTGGCAAAACAGACCGGAAAACCGGTCAAGATCGCACTCACGCGAAAGGAAAATGCTCTCTGCGTGGGAAATCGTCCGACCAGCTTACAAACCTATAAGGGCGGAGTCAAAAAAGACGGAACGCTCGTTGCCTTGACTTTGAAAAACTACACGACTGGAGGCGTCAACAGAGGTGACAGATGTTCAGAACCTTTATTGGACGTGTACAAATGCCCCAACCTCCACGTGAAAGAATACACTGTGTATACAAACATGGGAGGATCACGGGCCACACGGGCGCCAGGACATGTGCAAGGAACATTCGGGCTGGAAGGCTTCCTGGACGAGTTGGCCAGTGAGATCGGCATGGATCCTTTGGAATTGAGAACAAAGAACTATACAACTAAAAACAGGGGCGATACAGGAGTCCCCTACTCTTCGAAGGGATTAAATAAGTGTTATAGGCTGGGAGCCGAAAAAATCGGCTGGCACAGGAGAAACAAAACTCCCGGAGAAGGGCAGGGTACAACACGCCGAGGGCTCGGAATGTCTTCCCAGATCTGGTGGGGGGCGGGCGTTCCTGGAACCCTGGCCGATGTCAAGCTCTACCCGGACGGGAGCGTGGATGTCATCTGCGGCACTCAAGACATCGGATGCGGGACCCGCACCCACATGGCGGTTGTTGCTGCTGACACTTTGGGACTAGAACCCAAAGACATCACCGTTAAGCTGGGGAACTCGGACTATCCTTGGGCACCGATCTCAGGGGGGAGTTTGACAACGCCATCCGTAGCACCGGCTGTGAGAGATGCCTCGCTGAAAGCTGCCGGACATCTCAGGGAAATGGCGGCGAAAAAACTAAAAGTATCGGCTCAGGATATCTCTCTTAAAGATAAAAAACTCATTGACAAAAATAGTCCTGAAAATGTCGTCTCCTTCAAGGATTTAGCCAGGGACCTGCGCAGGGAAACGGTCTTCCACGGCGAACGGAAGAGCATGCCTGACGGATTTGCCTACAACACCTTTGGGGCTCATTTTGTAGAAGTGGAAGTCAACACAGAGACAGGCCAAATCAAAGTCCTCAAAGTTATCGCTGCCCATGACTCGGGACAGATCATCAACACAAAAACTGCCGAAAGTCAGGTCATCGGTGGAGTGACCCAGGGTGTGAGCGCAGCGCTTTTTGAGCAGAGGATCGTAGACGACACAACAGGCACACTGGTCAATCCCAATTGGAGGGATTACAAGATCGCCACGTCTATGGACATTCCCGAGATCATTCCGATCTTCGTGGATATCGACGACCCACACATAAACATACTCGGCACCAAGGGACTGGGGGAACCGCCCCGAATTCCGATCGCCGCAGCCATCGGAAACGCTGTTTATAACGCCATCGGTGTTCACATCAGGGAGATCCCGATGACACCAGATAAAGTGCTTGAAGCCCTCAAGCAGAAGGAGGTGAGCTCATGAACAACTTCAAGCTCGCTCAACCTCAAAACATCGAACAAGCGGCCTCCCTACTTGCTGATAAAAAAGTTTTCTTAATGGCTGGCGGAACAGACCTCCTGGACGAGATAAAAAACGAGATCATAATCCCAGATGTGGTCGTCGACCTCAAGTCGATCCCGGATCTCGCTTACATCCAGAGAACCGATGGCAAAGTACGTATAGGCGCAATGACACGCGTGAGTGAACTAGCGGAAAATCAAACGATCAAAACCAGCTATCCAGTCCTTCATGAGGCCGCACTTTCTCTCGCAACTCCTCAGCTCCGGAATGTGGGAACAGTGGGTGGGAATCTCTGCCAGAGGCCCCGGTGCTGGTACTACCGTGATCCACAGGTGGAATGCCGGAAAAAGGGGGGCAGCCGTTGTTATGCCTCAGGAGGCCGTAACAGATATCACGCCATTTTGGGTGGAGGCATCTGCCACATCGTGTATCCATCCGACCTTGCTCCTGCTCTTATCAGCCTGGATGCAGAAGTAACAATAGCGACCGCCAATGGAAACAGAACCGTCCCCCTCGAAGAATTCTACACTCTTCCCCGAGTTGATGTTCAAAAAGAAAACATCTTGAAAATCAACGAGATCCTCAAAGAGATTGAGATCCCGACGCCTAAAAACGAGGCGAAGAGCACATATGTCAAACTCAAAGAACGGGGAACATGGGATTTTGCTCTAGTGTCTGCTGCTGTTTGCGGAATCGCATCGGGAAAGACATTCAAAGATATCAAGATCGTGTTGGGAGGTGTAGCTCCTATCCCATGGAGACTGGAAAAGGCAGAGAATTTCCTCAAGGGGAATCCCGTGACAAATGATGTTGTCAAGCAAGCTGTGAAAGAAGCTTTGTCAGACGCACGCCCACTCAATGAAAACGCATACAAGCAAGACCTTGCCGCGATCGCTGTTTCCAGGGCAGTATTGTCTCTGGTGTAGTATACAACCAGAAGTTCTATTCGCCGGCTGATCTTGCACCTGCGAAAGATAGGGATTTCGTGATACATATACTCACAGGACCAGTTCACTCGGGAAAGACGACCATGCTCCAACGCGTGACGGCTCAGCTCAAAAGCCAAAATATCGCTGTTTGCGGTTTTTTAAGTCTTTCCATCAAAGAAAAAAATGAATTCATCGGATACGACCTTTATGATCTAAAGCGAGAGACTCAGTCACCCTTCATCAGAAAAGAAGGTGAAAAACAATGGCAGAGAATTGGAGCCTATTTCTTCATTCCCGAGACTCTGGACCGCGCTCAGAACATCATTCTCCACGCTGGTGAGGCCGACATCTGCATCATCGACGAGGTCGGCCCTTTAGAGTTGGAGGGGAAAGGATTGTGGCCGGCGCTGAAGAAGGTAATAGACCTTCCTTTTCCCGATTATGTTCTTGTCGTTCGAGATTCCATCCTCGAAAATTGGCTGGGGATTATAGGACATTCACGATTAATGATTTTCGAGGTTTCGGATAAAAAACTCTATCCAAAAATGGTACAATACTTGAGCACAAAAACTACACTTTCGAAGAAGAGTTGAGAAATCATGAAAAATATCTATGGATCTCTCATGAAGGGCCTGAAAGACAAACAAACGCTTTCCCTCAGCACGATTATCGAAACAAAAGGATCGAGCCCTCAGGTTCCGGGTGCATCAGCCATATTTTCGTTCGATGGTCTTGTTGCCGGAACTATCGGAGGAGGAATCCTCGAGGCGCGGGCAGAGACAGTAGCCATAGAAGCATTAAGGGCAGGAGAATCTCGACTTATACCCTACAGTCTGAGCGGGGAGATCACTTCCGAAGAACAGATGATCTGCGGGGGCGATGTCACCGTGCTCATCGATGCAAATGTTCAAGATTCTCTGAATACCTTCGAGCACATGAGGAACTCTCTCAACGACAGGCATCCGGGTATACTGGCCACTTTCATTCGATCCTCCGAAGGAATGCATGATCTGTCCTCAGCCGAAAAACAGGTCAGTCTCTCCAGGAAATGGATCGATAAATCAGAAATATTCGGTGAAGGAGCCGAACAAAAGGGTTCTCCGCACTATGAAGAGATTAAAAACACGTTTAGAGAGGGAAATCCCAGACTATTAAAAATTTCAGAGGAGAGCGCCGTGGAATCTCCACCAGAGAGCCTTCTTTTCTTGGAGCCCCTTTTTCCTCAGTCTCATCTCGTGATCGCAGGAGCAGGACACATCGGTAAAGCTCTTGCTCATATTGGAAGCCGTTTGGATTTTGAAGTCACTGTCCTAGACGATAGAGCCGAATTCGCCAATCAAGAGAATATCCCCGAAGCCGACCATACGATCGCTGGCGACATCGCCAAGATCCTCCATGACGTGCCCAAAACTCCAGACACATATGTGGTTATCGTCACCAGGGGTCACAGCCATGACAGCGACGCACTCAGAGCATGCATAACATCTGGTGCGGGATATATCGGAATGATAGGAGGTGCACGTAAGATACAGCTCATGCGGAAGAATTTCCTGGATGAAGGCTGGGCGTCTGCAGAGAAATTCGACCGCGTTTTTGCGCCCATCGGCCTCGAGATCCAATCCAAAACCGTTGAAGAGATCGCCGTGAGCATTGCCGCACAGCTTGTTCTCATCCGCAATCAGATCCCAAACCAAAGGAGAACGACATCTTGATCTGGGCATTGGTCTTAGCGGCCGGAGAATCCAGGAGGATGGGTCGTTCCAAACAACTGCTGCCTTTTGAGAACCAAACGATCTTAGAGACGGTGATCGATCACATCGTACAGTCCACAGTGGATGAAACACTGGTTGTATTGGGATCTAATCGAGAGAAAATCGAAGAGGTCATCAAAGACTTGCCTGTAAAAAGCGTGTACAATCCCAGTTATAAGGAGGGAATGCTCTCATCTGCGCAAAAGGGATTTGGTTCACTTCCAGAGGAGGCAGAGGCTGCTCTCATTTTTTTAGGGGATCAACCGAAGATCCCGACTTCTGTCATCGATCAGGTCATAAGAGCATATCTTTCATCAGAAAAAGGGATCGTACTTCCCGTGTACGATCAAAAGCGGGGACATCCTGTGCTCATCAGCACCAAGTACCGTGAGGAAGTGGCTCATCTCAATCCTCAAATAGGATTAAGGGAGCTTATTCACAACCATCCGGAGGATATTCTGGAGGTGGATCTGGATTCTTCCTCCATACTCGAAGATATCGATACACCCGAAGATTATAAAAACCTCAAAAACTAAAACTCAAAGAACGCTCATAAAAATTCAAAACAGTGTGAGGTTTCATCATTTAATTACGCACCATAAACAAATCTTTATTTTGCTAAATTTTATGCGGGAGAGATCATGAGAAAAATATCGATTTTAATCTTAGTTTTCACACTTGTGTATGCGATAGGGCTTGCTGAACCTCCGGACATCAAAGAGGAAATCCTTGATGTATTGGCCAAACAAAAGACAGCCTGGAATAAAGGAGATATAGAGGGTTTCATGAAGTATTACTGGCATTCAGAGGACTTCACCTTTCAGTCTGGAAACAACAGAATCCTGGGATGGAACGCTCTCCTCGCTCGCTATAAAAAGAATTACTCGGGTGAAAATATGGGGACATTGGATTTTAAGGATATTGTGGTTAAAACGCTCTCTGAAAAATCAGCGCTTGTAATAGGACGGTGGGAGGTCAAGAGAAACAATGAGGTCCTGGGAGGATTATTCACACTCATTATTCAGCACAAACCTGAGGGGTGGCGCATCATTCACGATCACACATCTTCATAACCACAAGAAGCATGCTACAGGCAAAGTTTGTTTGAATAACCAATACTCCGTTGTACGGTGTTGTCAAGTCAAGTCGATTCAAGCCCATTAAAAATGTCGCATAATGGTTAGGTTTCTTTCTGATGCGCGAGTTTCAGAAAGAAGCGATTGAACG
>CAZXJE010000020.1:18638-21118 GCA_964640835.1 uncultured Eubacteriales bacterium | reverse complement strand
GTCTTTAACCTGAACTATTCATAAAAAATGTCGATCTTTCTAATCTTAAAGAAAAAACTTCTTGATAAAAAAATCAGACGATTTATACCATAGATATGATTTCCGGTCAAAAAATTCATTCTCAATGTAAGCATCCTCAGAACTGTGATGGCAGAAATCACATTGCGTTATTGAGTGTTCCAATTGTGTGGTGGAGAAAACCGTGTGGAGACTGTACAACCTTAATAAGATTCTTAAAAATAGTAAAACAGTGTATGAGTTGAAGCAAATTGGTGACAAATGGGGAGAGGTTTGATTTAACTTCCAATTGACTCTCATTCGATTAATTGATATTCTTCTTTTCGAAATGAGATAGGGGGTATATATGGGCGTAACATGTTCTAACTGCGGAACCGACAATACTCAAGACTCTGAGTTCTGTAAAAAATGTGCTACTCCACTCACTCATTCTGAAGAGAAACCTATCCCTACAGAGACTTTAGAAGTTCCCAAGGAAGAATTAACCACAGGCTCTACTTTTGCAGGAAGGTACCAGATTATTGAAGAACTTGGTAGAGGAGGTATGGGCAAAGTCTACAAAGCTACGGACACAAAGATTCAAGAGAAGGTTGCGTTAAAACTCATTAAGCCAGAGATAGCATCAGATAAAAAGACCCTAGAGCGGTTTGGTAATGAACTGAGGATAGCCCGTAAGATTACCCACAAGAATGTTGGTAAGATGTTCGACATTAATGAAGCGGAAGGAACCCACTACATCACAATGGAATATGTGTCTGGTCAAGATTTAAGAGGCTTGATTAGGCAATCAAGAAGGTTGGGGATTGAAACAGCGTTATCTATAGTAAAACAAGTCTGTGAAGGATTGGAAGAAGCCCACAAGACAGGAGTCATTCATAGAGACTTAAAACCTAGCAACATCATGATAGACCAGGAGGGCAAAGTCCGAATTATGGACTTTGGCATTGCTCGCTCATTAAAAGAAAAAGGAATAACAGGTGCAGGAGTAATGATAGGTACTCCAGAGTATATGTCTCCTGAGCAAGCTGAAGCGAAAGAAGTAGATCGACGTTCTGATATATATTCCTTGGGTGTTATTCTGTACGAGATGGTAACAGGAAGGGTGCCCTTTGAAGGGGATACAGCACTGAGTATTGCCATGAGGCACAAAGGTGAAGTTCCTAAAGACCCGAAAGAGTACAATGCTCAGATTCCTGATGATTTAAGCCAGTTAATACTGAAGTGTATGGAGAAGGATAAGGAAGTACGGTATCAGAGTGCGGGGGAATTGAGGGCAGAGCTTGAGAATATTGAGAAAGGCATCCCAACAACTGATAGAGAAATCCCCAAGAGAAAGCCCATTACCTCAAAAGAAATCACTGTGACATTTGGATTGAAGAGATTATTCATTCCAGCCATCATCATTGTTGCCTTGGCAATAATAGCCATTGTGATCTGGCAAATCCTTCCTGAAGAGAAGGCTGCCCCTCCAGGGCCAGCAGAACTTTCGATCGCCGTACTTCCTTTCGAAGACCTGAGCCCTCAAAAAGACCAAGAGGTTTTATGCCTCGGGATGACAGATGATATCATCTCAAAACTATCAAGTCTCCCTGGATGGAAAGTGATGAACAGGACCTCAGTCATGCACTATAAAGACTCAAACAAGGACATCAAAGTGATCGGACAGGAACTAGGTGTAGCAAACATTCTTCTTGGAAGCATCAGGCAGCAAGAAGATGATATTCGAGTCATCGCTCAATTAGTCAATACGGATGATCGCTTTCAGATTTGGACAGACACCTATGATCGGAAGCTTGAAAAGATATTTGATGTTCAAAGTGAAATCGCTGAGCAGATCGTAAAGGCTCTTGCGGTCAATCTTTCAGCAGAAGATTCAGAGAAGCTAAAGAAAAAAACAACAGAAAATATTGAAGCTTATAGACTTTATTTGCAGGGCCGAAGACTTTGGGATAGCAGAAAAGAAGAAGATTTGTTCAAGTCCCTTGAGTACTTCGAGAAGGCACTCAAAGAAGATCCCGCCTATGCTAAGGCCTATACTGGCATTGCTGATACGTATGCTGTTATTACAGACTACACTTCAGTCCCGGTAAAGGATGCTTATAAAAAAGCAAAGGAGGCCGCATTAAAGGCTCTGGCAATAGATGACACCCTTGCCGAGGCACACACTTCATTAGCATCAATTAAAGATTGGGATTATGACTGGGAAGGTGCAGAGCTGGAGTTTAAAAGAGCTATTGAGCTGAATCCGGGTTATGCAACTGCTCGTCATTGGTATGGATGGCATCTCTTGTGCAGAGGCGACTTCGATGATGCCTTTGCGGAAATGAAAAAAGCCCAGGAACTCGATCCACTATCGTTTATCATAAATGACTGGCTAGGAGAAATATTGTACTTTTCCCGCCGTTATGAGGAGGCGTTAGAACAACACAAAAAAAATGTTGAATTATTCCCAGAAAACGCCT
>CAZXJE010000020.1:17132-18628 GCA_964640835.1 uncultured Eubacteriales bacterium | reverse complement strand
AAATACATATGTGGAAATGGAGAAATATGAGGAAGCTCTTGTTGAGTTGGAGAAGGCAATAGCTATGACGGGGGGCCATCTGGATACTAAAGGGTGGTTAGGATATGCTTATGCCAAATCTGGAAGAAGAGATGATGCAAGAACAATCATCAATGAGTTGATAGAGCAAGCAAATCAGAAGTACGTATCGCCGGTTATAATAGCTGCCATATACTCAGCCCTTGATGAGGGAGATCTCGCATTCCAATGGCTTGAAAAGGCGTACGAATCACATGATATTCGTTTGTGCTTTCTTAAAGTGGATCCACAACTTGATAATATTCGATCACATCCGAGGTTTGAGACGATGCTGAAGAAAATCAATCTGGATTAGTTTTATCCAAAGCCATCGAGTTTTGACAAAAATTCCTCGACCTCTGGAAGGATGCTGATCCTGGGACAACTGAGGTAGAAGATGCGAGGAAGAGGTTGGCGGGGTTACGGGCTGAGTGAGTGGCTATTTAACCACTAAATAGCAGGTTTGTGTTCTGTCTGGGGAGCCTGGGGAGTCAATTTTCAGGTTGTTTTTTTATCTAAGGAACTGTGGAGGACTGAACGGGCATGGGACATCTCCCTGAGGGAGATTTGAGGGAGGTCCGCAACCGAGCGAAGTTTCCTCGCTGGGGAAACTGAGCGTGTTTTAGAACCACCAATTGGAACACTCAGTACGTAGTGCGATCCCTGACATCAAGGTTTTGGTGATGTTTACTATCGTGAAAATTATCTTGAGTCGAAGGGAAATTATAGTGTAATATAACCGTTGCTCTAATCGAAAAAATAAATACTGAGCAAACTAAAATTAAGAGTGCAACTTTATTGGAGGCTTCAATATGAAAGATTATTCTCCTGATAAAATCCGAAACGTAGCGATCACAGGGCATGGGTCCTCGGGGAAGACATCGCTGACATCTGTTTTTCTCTTTGATACAGGAAAAACCACACGCTTGACCAAAGTAGATCAGGGGAACACTGTCACCGATTATGATTCCGATGAGATAGAAAGACAGATTTCTATCAATGCAGCCCTCGCTCACCTTGAATGGAACGGCCACAAGATCAACATCATCGATTGCCCCGGTTACACGAATTTTCTCTGGGACACAAGAGCCAGTTTGAGAGCTGTCGATGCGGGAATTGTCGTAGTGGGAGCCCTGGAAGGAGTGGAGGTCGGCACGGAAAAAGTGTGGGCTATGCTCGAGGAATTCAAACTCCCTCGGATTCTTGTCATCAACAAGCTGGACCGGGAAAATTCCAATTACAAACAGGCTTTGGAATCCATCCAGCAGTTTTTCGGGAGGCAAGCTATCCTTGTCCAGCTTCCTATCGGAGAGGAGACCGGCTTTTCTGGTGTTGTCGACTTGATCGGGAAAAAAGCTTACCTTTTCGAGAAAAATGAGAGCGGGAAGTTTAAAGAGATTGATATCCCGGATGAGCTCAAAGATGAAGCGGAAAAGAGG
>CAZXJE010000020.1:0-17122 GCA_964640835.1 uncultured Eubacteriales bacterium | reverse complement strand
GATTAAGAAAGAGTATCCTTAATCGAGAATTATATCCTGTCTTTGTATCTTCGGCTCTAATGAATGTCGGCGCTTTGCCCATCCTTGATGGTGTTATCAATTTTTTTCCATCCCCTCTCGAAAGGGAAGAAATTCTGTGTGATGAGGGTTCGGTTCATGCGAAGTTAGAGGCCCCATTTTCTGCACTCGTCTTCAAGACGATCTCAGATCCGTACACGGGTAGGATCTCTATGATTAGGATATTCTCTGGAAAAGTGGCTCCTGATTCCACGGTAACGAACTCCACAAAGCAAAAAGATGAAAAACTCAGCGGACTATTCTTCCTCCAGGGAAAAGAACAGGTTCCCGCTGGCCAGTGCAAAGTAGGCGACATCATCGCCACGGCAAAACTGAAGGATACATCTACAGGTGATACACTCATTCAGAAGGGGAGTGGCGTGCTCTTCCCAGTGATCCATTTTCCTGAGCCTTCGATCTCTTTTGCCATCGAACCAAAAACGAGAGCGGATGAGGACCGGATCTCCCAGGCCGTGCATCGTTTAACGGAAGAGGATCCCACTGCAAGATTTTCACGAGATCCCGAGACTAATGAATTGATCATTGCAGGAAACGGCCAGCTTCATGTGGAGATCATCACTAACCGGCTGAAAAAGCGGTTTAATGTGGATGTCGAGCTCAAGCCTCCTAAGATCCCCTATAAAGAGACCATCAAAGGAAAATCGGATGTCCGATGCAAATACAAGAAACAGACAGGTGGACGGGGTCAGTATGGGGATGTATTTATCAAGATGGAACCCCTCGGAAAAGGAAAAGATTTCGAGTTCGAGGACAAGATTTTTGGGGGATCCATCCCAAAAAACTATATCCCCTCCATTGAAAAAGGGATCCAAGAGGCACGGAAGAAGGGAGTTGTTGCGGGGTATCCGGCTGTCGATTTCAAGGTCATTCTTTATGATGGGTCCTACCACGATGTGGACTCCTCAGATATTGCATTCAAGATCGCAGCCTCGATGGCTTTTAAAAAAGGCATGAAAGAGGCTAGACCGACCATTCTCGAGCCCATAATGAATGTGGAAGTGTTTACGCCTGAGACTTTTATGGGAGATATCATGGGAAGTCTCAACGGACGAAGAGGAAAGGTGCAGGGCATGGAGCAGAAGGGGACCATGAGAATCATAAAGGCCAGTGTTCCCATGGCTGAGATGCTGGACTTTGAACCGACGCTCACCTCCATCACTGGAGGGCGAGGGTCCTTTCTCATGGAATTCACAAATTTTGAAGAAGTTCCTGGTCACTTGCAGCAAAAAATCATTGACGAAGCCGTAAAAGAAGGCCGGGTTAAACCTGAAGAAGAATAATTGCGCTCGACCTAGAGTTTGTTGTCCAGCAGCTAATTCCGTTTTTGTTAAGTCTGAAAATTTTACAAGTATGTTCATCTTGAATTGGTATGATGTTCAATGTTTTCCTTGTGTAAATAATGTTTTTCTGATAAATGAGGAGGTTTTAAGATGCCTACTATTATGATTGAAGGTCCTCCAATCAAAGACCTGGAGGTTAAAAGGCATTTGGTAAAAGAGTTGAGCGAGGCCGCTGTCAAGGCTTACCATTTGCCGATAGAGAAAATCCATGTTCTAATTCGTGAAAACCAACCAGAGAACGTGGGAACAGGGGGTCAACTGCTCTATGACAAGAAACACAAAAAACAGTAACGGATTCTGTTTGTCGTTTTTTCTTCTTTTTATGTTGTTTGTGACCACAAGCATGGCTGAGGAAGATAAAGACAGATATCTTCGGCTAGAGATCGGTAAGCCTGGCCTGAAAGAAAAAGTTCTGTCTATTGCATCGGACAGATTATATGACCTATTCAGCAGCCAAGAAATAGAATTTTCACGAATGATCGAAAACATGATGGCGAGCCACTTTATCTATGTGGGAGAAACCCATAACAGTCTTCCCATGCATGATATCCAGCTTCAGATCATCCGGGCCCTCTATGAAAAGGACAAAGGTTTAGCTATTGGGATAGAAATGATGCCCATCACTCTCCAGCCTGTGCTGAACAAATGGAGCTTGGGGATACTCACCGAAGAAGAGTTTATCCGGGAAGCGTTGTGGTATGAAACCTGGAATTTTAGTTTCGAATACTATGTAAAAATATTTGCCTTTGCCAAGGAAAACAAAATTCCTGTATATGCTCTGAATATTCCAAAAAAGCTGATTACCAAGATCCGGATGAAGGGGTGGGACGCCTTCACAGCAGAGGAGAAAAAAATTATGCCGCGTCCAGACTTGTCTCACGAAGAGCACCGCATGCTCATCCGGACGATTTTTGAGACCTCTGACATCCCTCATCAGATGAAGGGATCAGATCTGGATATGATGTTCGAGGGCCTTTACCGTGCTCAATCAGCCTGGGATGAAAGCATGGCTCTTTATGCGTCTCAGGCATCGGATAGGGAAGGAAGGAGGATGGTGGTCCTCGCTGGGTCGGGACATTTTTTGTACAACCTGGGTATCAATCGCAGAGTTTATGAAAAAAACGGACTTCCTTTCAAAACTGTCATATGTCTAGAGGTTCCTGAGGATGAAGAAAATCCAACCGTTTCGAGAAGCCTTGCCGATTATGTCTGGGGTCTGAGAGAGGAAATCATTCCTGTGTTTCCCTCGATCGGCTTGGCTTTTAAAAAGTTTGATAGCCTTGAGAATCTGGTCATCGTGAGAGATCCCATCGATGGCGTTGCAAAGGGTGAGAATTTTGCCAAAGGCGATATCGTCCTTTCTGTGGATGGTAAGAAGTTCACTGAAATCAATGACCTAAGGATCTATCTAGCAAAATTTCAGTGGAAAGATGAAGTGACGTTTCGACTCCTTCGCGAAGCCAAGGAACTTGAGGTGGTCTTAAAATTCCTTCCTAAAGACAATGAGAATAATTCAACTGAGAAAGAGGAGGTAACATGCAGTCAAAATCCTTAAAGCTTGTAGTGTCCTTGATATTTTTTATGGGATTGGCCTGGGGAGAGAGTGTTATCAGAACACCCGCAGAGGAAGTGAACTACGGGAAATACAGCCAGTATGAGCAAATCAGTCACTTTTTAAGTCTCCTTGATTCTCTTTCCGAAAAATTGACCGTGCAGATCGTCGGAAGATCTTTAGGGACAGAGAAATATGAGGCAAAGGACCTCTATCTTTGTATTCTAACAGAGGAGGGCGCTGATTGTCCCCAAAGGCTCAACAGGGAGAAGCCCACATTTTATCTAGTGGCTGCCAAACACGGCAACGAACAGTCGGCTAAGGAAGCACTATTGTGGCTTATCAGAGACCTGGCGGTAGGAGAATTGAACCCTCTTCTCAAAAAGGTCAACTTTTTGATCCTGCCGCAGTCTAATCCCTATGGGAATTGGTTCGACCAACGCCGTAACGAACAAAACCTGGACCTGAACCGCGATCATGTCAAACTGGAAGCGCCGGAGACGGAGACAATCAACCGTATTTTCCGCCTTTGGATGCCAGAAGTCACACTGGATGTTCATGAGAAAGGGGATGATTTTTACAAGGTCAACATCGGTTGTGTCTCCAACATCAACATTCACAAGTCACTCCAGATGTTTTCACGGGAAAAAATCCTGGCTGAAGTGGGAGAAAAGCTCAACAAAGAGGGGATTACTTTTCATGAATACCTGATCACTCAGGAGATGGGCATCGATTCCTCCGCGGGCGTGACCTATCGGACAGAGGATTTAGAGGGAAGAGAGGAGATGAAGCGCTACAGCACAACAGACCTCAACGATGGCAGGAATAGCCCTGGTATCTATGAAACCCTTTCCTTCATCCAGGAGGGTGCTTCCAGACATGATATCGCAACACTCAAAGACAGAACCCGATATCAATACTTCGGGATCCGTTTTCTTGCCGAGAGCGTTGCTCTTCATGAAAAAGAGATTTTGACGCTTGTGCGAAGTCTTCGCGCAGAACTCCTGGATAAAGCCGGAACGTATTCGGATGAGGACCTCGTCCATCTGCGGATGAAGTATGCAAGGAATCCGGAGGAGCCAACCCTGACCATAAAGAAATTCGAACGGTCTCGAAGCTCAATTCGGGGGATTCTGAATGTGGATAAAAAAGCTGGAGACAGGGTGATGTCATCTGAACTCAACCGTTATCCATATCCCAGTGAAACAAAAGTCGTTGAGGAGGTCGTGAAAAATTGGTTTCCGGAAGTAGAACCCCTTATCAGTGTAAGCCGGCCTCTTGGCTATATCATCCCTGCTGAACGCCAGGACATGTTGGAGACTCTTCTCCGCCATGGAAATCAAGTCCAATCGTTCATAAAGGATGTTCGTCTTGAAGTCGAGTCCTATCAGATAGGGGAGGTAGTTCCAGCCGAATATGATTACCTTCCCCCAATGAAGATCGATGTGTCCAAAAAAATACACGAAATAATAGCAAAAAAGGGTGATGTTTATGTGTCTTGCGCTCAACCGGGAGCTAACTTGATCCCCTGTTTACTCGAACCCCAGTCTCAGTACGGATTTATCCGTTACTGGAAATTCAACCTGGTTTTTGAAGAAGAGAACATCTATCCCCTCTACAGAGTGACAACAAAACAGGAAATGCCGCTTATCCCGTATAAGAATTGGATCCGCTGAGTGCTTATCAGGACAAAGCTTCCTTAATCTTAGCTCCCATGTCTGCAGGGCTTTTGGCTACGTAGACTCCCGCTGCCTCAAGAGCTTCCATCTTCTCCTTGGCAGTCCCTTTGCCTCCTGCAATGATCGCTCCGGCATGTCCCATACGTCTGCCTGGAGGTGCGGTTTGGCCTGCGATAAAGCTCACGACAGGTTTAGGGAATTCTTGCTTGATGTATTCTGCAGCTTCTTCTTCGGCAGTGCCACCGATCTCACCGATGAGCACCACCGCTTCCGTGTCTTTGTCCTCTTTGAACATCTGCAGCAGCTCGATAAATTTTAATCCCACGATCGGATCACCACCGATCCCGATGGCTGTGGACTGACCATACCCTTGAAGCGATACCTGTTGGACAGCCTCATAAGTGAGAGTTCCGGATCGAGAGATAATTCCTATGGAACCAGGTGTGTGGATATGCCCTGGCATGATGCCGATCTTGCATTTTCCCGGGGAAATAATTCCCGGTGTATTCGGACCGATCATATGGCAGTTTTTCTCTTTAAGGAGTCGTTTGACCTTGATCATGTCAAAGGTGGGGATCCCTTCGGTGATGCACACGACGAGATTTACACCAGCTGCGGCTGCCTCCATGACAGCATCGGCTGCAAAAAGAGGTGGAACAAAGATGGCCGCTGCGTTTGCGCGTTCTTGAGCGACCGCGTCGGCAACCGTGTTGAAAACAGGGACATCAAGATGTGTCTGCCCACCTTTTCCTGGAGTCACACCAGCCACGACTTTTGTTCCGTACTCTAGCATCCTCTCCGTGTGAAAGGTTCCCTCTCCGCCTGTGATTCCCTGGACGACAACTCTTGTATTTTCATCGACTAATATACTCATCTTCGACTCCTTTCCTATTCGCTAGCAAGTGGCACGATTTTTTCAGCCGCTTCCTTCATGCTCGAGGCCGAGAAAAAGGCAAGGCCTGATTCATCCAGAATCTTTTTCCCTTGTTCCACGTTTGTGCCTTCAAGGCGGACAACCATCGGTATTTTAAGTTCCAGTTCTTTTGCTGCTTTAACAATTCCATTTGCGACGAGGTCGCAGCGCACAATACCACCAAAAATGTTTATCAAGGCCGCTTTGACGTCCTTATCGGAAGTGAGGATCTTGAACGCATTTTTTACGGCTTCTTCCGAGACGCCGCCTCCCACATCGAGGAAGTTAGCGGGCATCCCACCCGAATACATGATGATGTCCATGGTGGCCATGGCTAAACCTGCGCCATTGACCATACATCCGACATTCCCGTCGAGCTTGATGTAGTTCAGATCGAATTTGGATGCCTCGGCTTCCAGAGGGTCTTCCTCATCGAGGTCGCGCATTTCCTTGATGTTCGGGTGGCGAACCAGGGCATTGTCATCGAAGTTCATCTTAGCGTCAAGCGCCAACACATCTCCCTGTGATGTGATAAGGAGAGGATTGATCTCTGCCAGTGACGCATCCGTGGATTCAAAAGCCTTGTAGAGGGCCAAGAGAAACTTGACGGCTTGTTTGAACGTGTTTCCTTCAAGACCCAGCTGGAAGGCGAGTTTCCGCGCCTGGAATGGCAGAAAACCTGTGCCCGGATTGATATATTCCTTGAAAATGAGTTCGGGCGTTTCAGCTGCGACCTTCTCGATCTCCATTCCCCCCTCTGACGAGGCCATCACCACAGGCGCTTCTTTAGCCCTGTCGATCACTATTCCGATATAGAGCTCTTTGGCAATGTCCAGGGCTTCTTCGACAAGAATTCTCTTGACGATTTTACCCTCGGGTCCGGTTTGATGGGTGACGAGATTCATTCCGATGATCTCTTGGGCTCTTTCCTGGGCTTCTTCTGGGGTGTTTGCTAACTTGACGCCGCCGCCTTTTCCTCTGCCGCCGGCGTGGATTTGGGCTTTGACAACAACCCTGGGTCCTATTTCTTTGGCAATTTCATACGCTTTTTCCGCTGTTTCAGCCACTTCACCCGTAGGAATCCGAACGCCGTACTGACTGAGGATACTTTTTGCTTGGTACTCATGAATTTTCATTAACTTGGTCCTTTATATATAAAAATTTAGGAACTCAGAATCCAGAAGTTAAAGAGAAAACCCCAGGAAATTCACACCAATAGAGTGCGAGCTCCTTTTCCTCTTCGGATTTCCGAATATTCCGGTCTACTGTTTTGTGCTTATGATTCTATCTTCTGTTCTCTACGATTTGATCTGGTACTGTTCTTTTCCTTCTTGGTAGAGGTCGCCTCCGTACATGTCGTTGATCACGATACAGGGAAAATCTTTAACCTCAACCCTGCGGATAGCTTCAGGCCCGAGTTCAGGGTAGGCGATGACTTCTGCACTGACGATACTCTTGGAAATGAGAGCTCCCGCCCCTCCTACGGCTGCCAGATAGACGCCCTTGTATTTCTTCAAGGATTCTTTGACTTCTTCATTCCGTGCGCCTTTTCCGATCGTTCCCTTAAGACCTAGCCTGTGAAGGGTGGGGGCGTATGAATCCATCCGGTAGCTCGTCGTTGGCCCTGCGGATCCAATGGGTTTTCCGGGTCGTGCTGGTGTCGGGCCGACGTAGTAGATGAATTGTCCTTTGATGTCAATGGGAAGCTCTTTGTCTTCATTCACTAGGTCAATCAGTTTCTTGTGTGCGGAATCCCTTCCGGTATACAGAGTACCTGTGATGTACACCCTGTCGCCTGTTCGGAGTTTCTCTATGACTTCATCAGAGACCGGTGTTGTGATTTTGTGTTCGGCCATTTTTTTATCTCTCTTTTTGGTCTAGTGTGCGCAATTATCAGGACATAAATGTGTCACACTCATCCACAGTCTTCTGGACGGCAGCCTTTGTGGTTTCGAGCCTGTCTTTTTCTTCATCCGTGAGTGCGATCTGGAAAATTTTCTCCATTCCTTTTGCTGTGATGAGACAGGGAACGCCGATGAAAAGTCCATCGATTCCGTACTCACCTTCGCAAAGTGCTGCGCAGGGGAGAACCCGCCTCTTGTCCTTAAGGTAGGACTCAGCGATAACGATGGCACTCCAAGCCGGGCTGAAGAAGGCCGAGCCTTTCCCGAATAGCGTGACAATTTCCGTTCCTGCTCCCCTGGTCCTCTCGACCACTCGGTCGATGAGGTCTTGATCTGCGATCTCCATCAGAGGAACGCCGCCTATGGTGGTCAGACGCGGAAGCGGCACCATTGTGGGGCCGTGGCCTCCGAGGACTGTGCCTGCAATGTCAGTCACGGACACATCCAACTCCATGGAGAGAAACGCTCGATAACGTGCCGTATCTAGTGTACCGGCCATGCCGATGACTTGAGTCTTGGGGAAACCGGTGATCTTGTGGAAGGTGTAGACCAAGGCATCCAGAGGATTTGTGAGCACGATGCAGAAGGCATCTGGAGCATTCTCTTTAACACCATTGGCGACATCAGTGATGATCTGGATGTTCGTGCTGAGAAGATCTTCTCGGGTCATACCAGCCTGGCGGGGTTTCCCCGCAGTGATAATGACCACGTCGGAACCTTGGATATCTTTGTAGTCCGAGGTGCCAGTGATGTTTGCGTCGTAGTTGCCATGAGGAGCCATCTCCATTAAGTCCAATGCTTTTCCCTTAACAGGATTCACATAATCAGGAATATCCAGTATAACGATGTCTCCCATTTCCTTCTGTGCAGCAAGCATGGCTAGGATCTGGCCGATCTGGCCTCCGCCGATAAGTGCGATTTTTTTTCTCAAACTAACCTCCTTTTATTCTTGAATTATTATTGACTTTATCCGGAGCATTTGTAAAACGACAAATCCGGATATTGTAAACGCATCCAATCTTGTTTGTTATGGTTCTGTCCTTCAGCAGTGGGGATTATTCCTACTCCTGCTCTGTATATTCTTTCCAGCGCTCTTCCAATCTGGGATCGACTATGGTGTCCATGAGATACTGAGCGTACTCTGCGCCTGTCGCTCCATTATCCCGACCAGTGGTGACCATCTTCTTCTCAAAATTGCCACAAATATCGATAGCCATCTCCAGCTTTTTATTTCTATCCGAGTAGCCGAGATGGTCGATCAGCATCGATGCCGCTTTGATCATACTTCCGGGATCCGCATACTTGGCACGACCCTCTTTGACCATTCGGGGAGCAGACCCATGGATGGCCTCGAACATGGAATAGCGTTTGCCGATGTTGGCACTTCCCGCTGTCCCGACTCCTCCTTGGAATTCTGCCGCTTCATCTGTCAGAATGTCACCATAGAGGTTTGGCAGGACCATGACCTTAAACTGTCTACGGCGTTTCTCATCAATCAGCTTGGCGGTCATGATATCGATGTACCAGTCGTCACATTCGATGTTGGGGTACTCTTTCGCAATTCGATAACCTGTATCCAGAAACAGTCCATCCGAAGTCTTGATCACGTTGGCCTTTGTCACCAGAGTGACTTTGTCGATATTGTTCTTTTTAGCATATTCAAAGGCTAAGCGTATAATCCGTTCCGCTCCCTGCTTGGTTATCACCTTGAAATCTATGGCGAGGTCCTCGGTTACATGGATACCACGGCTTCCCAAGACGTAGGCACCTTCTGTGTTTTCCCGGAAAAACATCCAGTCAATACCCAGCTTTGGCACTCGTACAGGTCTGACATTAGCGAACAGGTCCAGATACCTGCGCATGGCGACATTGCAGCTTTCGATGTTGGGCCAGGGGTCGCCTTTTCTAGGAGTTGTGGTCGGGCCCTTGAGTGTGACATGGCATTTCTTTATCTCTTCGAGAACATCATCAGGAATCGATTTGTTGTGAGCTGACCGATTTTCGATGGTGAGGCCCTCGATATCGCGGATCTCGATCTTTCCGCTGTCGATATCTTCTTTGAGAAGGAATTCCATGATTTTCCGAGATTCGGCTGCGATAAAGGGGCCTATCCCATCCCCACCGAGGATTCCGATAATGATAGGCTTGACTTGAGTGAAATCAGTCCATTCAACTGGCTCTTTCATGCGTTCGACACGGGCAAGTTGTTCTACGACAATCTCGTTGAAGTGTTCTTTCGCTCTTTCGGTAATGGTGTTATCCATATAATTATTCCTCCATATAGAATATAAAATGAAGAAAAATATTATAACTTTTTACACTTAAAATCAACTCACTTCCTTAAATTAATATTTATTCTTTTTCCACTTAATGTTATCCAGGGGCAAATCATAAAGATATATCCTGTTTTTCGGATTTTACTTTGTAGGGTCCGTTCTCTACATCGTAACAGAGCCGCACTGCTTTCCTGTTGTCCGTTTTTGATGTCATATAATCGGATCACTTGTAATGACATCATCACGGATTTGGAAATACCTATCTTTTGGCAGGACATTTGAACTCGGAGTGTATTCTGGTATATATTATCTGCTCCGTGTTTTAAATTGAGAATAATTAGAGACTGGATTATTCATGCATATAAGGGAGTAGAGTTATGTTAGATACCTATTTTAAGAATGAAGGAGAGCGAAAGGCTCAAGGAATTCCACCCTTACCCCTGGATCCTGACCAGACACGGGAGCTCTGTCAGATCCTTGAAGATCCACCCCAGGGGGAAGAAGCCCTTTTTCTCAATCTCCTTAAGAACAGGATTCCTCCAGGAGTCGATCCTGCTGCCAAAGTCAAGGCCGAGTGGCTAAATGACCTAACTAATGGGAGAGTGTCGTCTCCCTTCTTGGATAAAAAGGATGCAGTGGTGTTACTGGGGACAATGCTCGGGGGTTTCAATGTCGGACCTTTGATCGCCCTGCTCGAAAATGACAAACTGGCTCCAGAGGCGGCCCGGGCTTTGAAGGGAACGATCCTTGTGTACAATGCTTTCGACAAAGTTGCAGACATGGCCAGAGACAACTCTTACGCGAAAGATGTTCTTGAGTCTTGGGCCAATGGGGAGTGGTTCCTTTCCAGACTGGAGTTGCCGGATAAACTGACGCTTAAAGTTTATAAAGTTGACGGGGAGATTAACACCGATGATTTTTCTCCGGCTAAACATGCGTGGAGCCGACCGGATATTCCTCTGCATGCACTTTCAATGGGTGAAACTCGGTTTCCGGGAGCAATAGATACCATAAGACAATTCCGTGATGAGGGCCATCGGGTTGTTTTTGTGGGAGATGTGGTCGGTACAGGGTCCTCAAGAAAATCCGCCACAAATTCCGTGATGTGGCACATTGGGGAGGATATTCCCTTTGTCCCCAACAAAAGACGTGCCGGTGTGGTTCTCGGCGGGCTTATTGCTCCGATCTTTTTCAATACAGTTGAGGATTCAGGGGGCCTGCCGATCATGTGTGATGTCACGCGGTTAAAAACCGGTGATGTCATTGCGCTTGATACTCAGGCAGGGACAATCACCGATGAAAAAGGAGAGAAAGTGTCCGCATTTGAATTGGACCCGGCTACTCTTAAGGATGAATACCGAGCGGGCGGCCGTCTGTTCCTGATGATCGGGTGCGCGCTCACAGCAAAAGCCCGCGCTGCTCTTGACATGCATGAAGCGGATTTTTTCACGAGGATAGAGAATCCTACTCCAAAAGACGACCAAGGGTACACCTTGGCCCAAAAAATTGTCGGGAAGGCCTGTGGAGTGGAGGGTGTGCTGCCTGGTTCTGCGTGTGAGCCGAAGATGACGACTGTAGCTTCCCAAGATACGACAGGTCCGATGACTGCGGATGAGCTGAAAGAGCTGGCCTGTATGGAGTTCCAGTCCGATCTTTTTTTGCAGACCTTCTGTCATACAGCTGCCTATCCTAAATTGGCAGATGTGGACATGCATAAATCTTTAGCCGAATTTATAGTTGCCCTAAAAGGTCTCGCCCTCAAGCCTGGTGATGGCGTACTCCACAGCTGGTTGAATCATTTTCTTGTGCCGGATACCATGGGAACAGGAGGGGATTCTCATACGCGGTTTCCCATCGGTTTGAGTTTTCCGGCGGGATCGGGTCTTGTGGCTTTTGCCGGAACACTGGGAACGATGCCCTTAGCAATGCCTGAGTCCGTGTTAGTTAAATTCAAGGGCCAGCTCAATCCTGGCATCACTCTCAGGGATGTGGTCAATGCCATTCCTTATTTCGCCATTCAAAAAGGTCTCCTGACTGTTGCCAAAGAGGGCAAAAAGAACGTTTTTAACGGGCGTATTCTAGAGATGGAGGGCTTGCCCGATTTAACTGTGGAACAGGCCTTTGAACTCACGGATGCCACAGCGGAGCGGTCGGCTGCTGGTGGTACGATTCACATCTCTGAGAAAAGTGTAGCAGACTATTTGAAAAGCAATATTGCCCTGATGGAAAAGATGATCCAGGAAGGATACAAGGATTCCGATGTTTTGCGACGTCGCATCAAGGCCAGTCAGGAGTGGGTGGACGATCCCTTACTTCTTCGCAGAGACGATAAGGCTGAATATGCGGAGGTCATCGAGATCGACCTCGGCGAGATCCATGAACCGGTCCTTGCATGCCCCAACGATCCGGATGATGTTAAGCTATTGTCTGAAGTCGCGGGAGATCCTATCGATGAAATCTTTATCGGCTCGTGTATGACCAACATCGGGCATTTCCGTGCAGCAGGCAAGATCTTTGAGGGCGAGGGGTATCTGGATACTCGTATTTGGCTGACTCCTCCCACTAAGATGGACAGGGCGCAATTGATCAAGGAAGGGTATTACAATATTTATGCCAGTATCGGAGCCCGGACCGAAATACCGGGCTGCTCTCTCTGCATGGGAAATCAAGCCAGGGTTCATCCAGGAGCCACAGTTATATCCACTTCTACGCGGAATTTTGATAACCGTATGGGGGATGATGCACGTGTATACCTGGGGTCGGCTGAGCTGTCCGCTATCGCTGCTCTCAAGGGGAAGATGCCGACACCCGAGGAGTATTTTTCCATCATGGTAAAAAAAGTGCTTCCGGATAAAGACGAGGTCTATCGATACTTGCTTTTCCACGAGTTAAGAGACTTTATCCTTGAATATTGACAGAGATGTGGGGTCAGTCATGTTAAAACTCCTTTTGAAATGCGTGACAGGCCATTAGAAAAGAACAGATTCTTGGTATCTTGGTATCAAAAAGTCACGGAATAAAGGAGGGGGCATGATTTCTTTAAAGGGAAGAAAGGTTTTAATCACAGGAGGCTCACGGGGGATCGGAGCAGAAACTGCCATTCTGTTTGCCAAAGCAGGCTCAGATATCGCCATCACATATGCCAGCCGAAAGTATGCAGCTGAAGAAGTCCAGGACAAGGTTCGTTCTCTAGAAAGAGAATGTTTGGCCTATCAAGCTGATTTTTCGAAGGAAGAGGATTTACTCAAGACTGTAGAGCTCATTCTTGAGACTTGGGGCCATATCGATATCTTGGTGAATAATGTCGGGATATGGACATACGGAGAGATAGGCAGCATGGATGGAAAGATATGGGAGGAAACGATAAGAGTGAACTTGGACAGTATCTTTTATGTTTGTAATGCTGTAGTGCCTTCCATGAAAGCTCGCAAAAGAGGATGGATCATTAATGTTTCCTCAACTGCTGGCATCAGAGGAGAAGCCTATCACTCCCATTATGCGGCCAGCAAAGGAGCGGTTATCACTCTGACAAAATCTCTCGCTGCAGAGTTGGGACCGTTCGGTATCCGTGTGAATTGTGTGGCTCCTGGCTGGGTAGATACGGATATGTGTGCTGATGTTTTCAGCGACAAAAAATTCCGTAAAAAAGTGGAGAACAGTATCCCTCTCCAACGAATCCCGCCTCCGGAAGATATCGCAGGTCCGATCTTGTTTCTGGCCTCTGATCTTTCGCGGCATATCACTGGAGAGGTCTTGAACGTGAATGGAGGCGCAGTCCTCTGTGCTTAATGAAAACTTGCGAAAGCATAAGGTTTCTGGTAACGTAGCCAGTAAGCAAACAGGAGGCTCAAATGGAGGAAGAAATAGGGAAAATAACCCACTATTTTTCCAAAATTAATGTCGGTGTTATAGAAACAACCAAGGGAGAGCTCCGAGTAGGGGATACCATTCACATTAAAGGGCATACGACCGATTTTTATCAGAAAGTCCAATCCTTACAGGTGGAAAACAGCCCTGTAGATGCCGTAAGAGTTGGAGAATCGGCTGGATTGAAAGTGGAAAGCCCTGTTCGCGTGAATGACCTTGTCCTGAAAGTGACAGAAGAATAATTTAAAGACGCTTTCCATTCTGATGAATGTTTTTTGCCTGCACAGCATCGGTTTTAATGACACATCCCTCAGGAGGTCTGAATGGAGGAGAAGCGGGTCAGAGTTCTGATAGCAAAACCCGGATTGGATGGGCATGACAGAGGTGCAAAGATCATTTGCCGGGCTTTGCGTGATGCGGGAAATGAAGTCATCTACACAGGTTTGAGGCGGACGCCAGAAGAGATCGTGCATGCTGCTGTTCAGGAGGATGTGAATGTCATCGGTTTGAGCATCCTATCTGGCGCTCATAATGTCCTCTTTCCAAAAATCATGTTTTTGTTGAAGGAAGAGGGTATCCCAGAGGTGAAGGTTATTGCCGGAGGGATCATTCCTGAGAAGGATGTCCAAAAATTAAAGAATATCGGAATCGCAGAAATATTTTTGCCGGGCACTTCGACTAAAGAGATAGTGGCCTGGATCCAGGAGAATATTCGTTAGAAAGTCGAGAGATGAACAAATCACTTGACATCGACATGTGAATTATTATGATATGTAGCAGGTTAAATCCATGGCAAATAAATTTTTATCACTGATTATTATACCTCATCATAAAGGTAAGAAAAGAGTCGTTTCTTTCTCTCATAAATCTCTCAAGATTCTGAGTGGGATCACAGCTGTGATATTCATTGTTCTGGTGGTTTCCCTCGTCGATTATTTCATGATGCGGGGATTGCGCCAAGAATTCAAGACTTTGAGCGTGGTTAAAGTAGAACAAGAAGCGACACTGAATAGGTATGAGAAATCCATAGATGATCTTAATGCAAAGATCGATGCATTTGAGAGTTACCGCCAGAAGCTCAACGTGATGGCAGGACTAAAATCTCAAGAAGTCATTGAAATTGAGCCCGGGCTTGGGGGGGGTGAAAATGGACAGGAAATCAGTCTCCCCGAATCTAACCATCAAATGAATTTAAACAGGTTGGAAGACATCAACAAAAAAGCTGATGGGATAGAGAATAATCTAAACACGCTTACCAATTTTTATGAGAATCAAATGCTAGAGCTGGCCGCAACGCCCAGTATTTCTCCAACGAAGGGCTACTGGGCATCTCCCTTCGGTTGGCGGGACGATCCTTTCACAGGAAAACGAACCTTCCATCCGGGCGTTGACGTCGCTACACATCATGGGAATCCTGTCGTAGCAACGGCTGATGGTTTGGTCCTGTCTACCCAGACAGATAGAATCGGGGGAAAAACAATCAAGATCAGCCATCCCAACAGCGGGTATGTGACGATCTATTGCCATTTGAGCAAGTACATGGTAAAGCCAGGCAGTAGAGTCAAAAGAGGGGATACCATAGGTTTAGTGGGACAGACGGGAAGAGCCAGGGGACCCCATGTCCACTATGAAGTCCGCCTCAACGGAAAACGGCTCAATCCCTGGTATTATATCCTCGACAACTAAGCTGGATTATTCATAAAAGCTACCGATACTAAACTTCAAAAGACTTCACATCATATTATCGGCATCTTTTACCCTAGGGGCGAGCTGATCTTAATGATAGGGTGGGTGGGAGGTTGCTTCGTTATGTCGGGTCTTGCGGTAGTAAACTACAGCTTCGCCCTCCATGCCTCGCATCTACCTTAATGTTGGGGTAGGGCGGGTCGGATCGTGAATTATTCATCTCAAATCTGGATTATTGAAAGGATTCACCAGGCTTGATGTTTGCTCCAAGAGAGAAAGAGTAGGCACTCATGGCTATCCGGTTTTCTGGCTGCAGTCGGTCTATGATGTAGATATTGCCATCACCGCAAACCACAGCAAGCCCTTCTTTCTTAGAAGCGTAAATTTCCCCTGGTTTGATGGGTGATACAAGTTCGGTCAGTTTAACTCTTCCGTCGAGGATTTTTATGCGCTTTCCTCTAAAATGAGTGAATGCTGATGGCCATGGGGAGAATGCTCTGGCCTTCCTGTCAACCGAAATCGCTTCACTGTCCCAATCGATTTGGCCATCCTCTTTTTTGATCAATGGAGCATATGTCGCTAGCGCATGATCCTGTTTTAAGGGAGAGAGTGTTTCCATCTGATGGATCGCTTTCACCAGAATATCCGCTCCTTCTTGTGCGAGACGTTCTTCCAGCTCGAACGCTTTTTCGTGGGGAAGGATCCTTGTTTCCCTTTGCATCAAGATATCTCCTTCGTCCATTTTTTCGTTGAGTTCAAAGATGGTCAAACCCGTGGTGGTTTCTCCATTAAGGATAGCCCATTGAACCGGAGATGCCCCTCTGTATTTTGGGAGGAATGAGAAGTGAAGGTTGATAGAGTTATACTTGGGCAAATAGATGATCGAGGCTGGGATGATTTGACCGTAGGCCACGACAACGTTGATATCGGGATTAATCTCACTCAACATATCCAAAGCGGTTTTGTCTTTGCGGATTCTTCTTGGCTGTAATACGGGAATATTTTTTTCGATAGCAAACCTTTTGACTGGAGAAGTTGCGAGCTTTTTCCCCCTTCCTGATGGTTTGTCCGGTTGAGTGATGATGAGATCGACCTTATGGCCTTCTTCCAAGATCTTTTGGAGTGATGGGATGGCAGATTCTGGGCTGCCAAAAAAAACGATCCTCATGTGTGAGTGTCCTTGCCAAGCTGCTTACGGAGTTTCTTTTTGATCAAGCCCTTTTTGAGTGGTGACAAATGTTCGATAAAGAGCTTCCCGTTCAGATGGTCGATCTCATGGCAAAACACTCGGGCCAAAAGGCCCTCAGCGTTTATGATCTTTTCGTTTCCATTGAGGTCTGTTCCCTTTGCCACTATATGTGAAGGCCGAACAACCTTTTCATTGATATCCGGCACGGAAAGACAGCCCTCTTCCATGATCGCCTCTCCTTGGAAATCAAGGATCTCTGGATTGGCGAGGATGATGATCTCGTTTTTTTGTTCTCCCAAAGACAGGTCCACAGTAATGAGCCTGACACTCTTATTGACCTGTGGGGCTGCCAGACCGATACCCGGAGCAGCATGCATGGTGTGAACCATATTCTGGGCAAGCTGGCATAACTCGTCATCGATATTTTTTATCTCTTCAGCTTTTTTGGTAAGGACAGGGTGGCCGAACACCATAATTTCCAGGAACGTCAACTCGTTATCTATTTTTTCCATAACACATCCCTATTTTAAACGAAATCCACTTTCCCGTAAACCTTCTAGCCTCTAATAACTATTTCCTGAATTATTCACGAGCTGATATCGCTGCAAAGGCGAGGCAGTGGCCCATGAAGCTGTAGT
>CAZXJE010000019.1:19712-21120 GCA_964640835.1 uncultured Eubacteriales bacterium | reverse complement strand
GTAACGAATATGTAACAGATTTTGAGTAAAAACGCCTAATTGTGGTTAAGGATGCTTAAAGGAAAACGGGTGTTTTCAGGGGAAAACAGTGGCGCGCCTGGAGAGACTCGAACTCCCGACCCGCTGCTTAGAAGGCAGCTGCTCTATCCGGACTGAGCTACAGGCGCACCCTCGAGTGTATAACCAATCGGGGAGGCCGGATTCGAACCGACGACCTCCTGCTCCCAAGGCAGGCGCGCTAACCGGGCTGCGCTACTCCCCGGAATGTTTCCTTATCGCGGTAAATTGAAGATCTCAAACCTATTCAGAATGGGATTGCAGGAAACAATCTCCTTAACCATCTGAGCTCCCTATTTTACACTTTTTGGGTCAAAAAAGGAATTACTTGCGTTTCAATCCTTTCTCAATTGTGGCCTTGTCGATCTTCACTTGGATCGGCCGTCCATGCGGACAGAGGGATGGATTCTTGGTTTTTTCCAGTTCCTCCACCAAGTAGGTCATTTTGTCGAAAGAAAGGGCTTCCCCCGCTTTTATCGCTGTCTTACAGGCCAGAGTAGCTAACACCGTGTTTTTTTTATCCTCGATTTTTTTTGCGCTTATCTCTTCGAGGAGCGAGAGAAAAACATCTTTGGCCTCCTCCTCCTTGAAGATATCCGGATACTCTTTCAGCGCAAAGCTGCTTCCCCCCATTGCATCCACTTGAAATCCCGCATCTTCCAACAAATGACGGTTCTTCTCAAGGCTCAGTTCCTGTGAGGAGGAAAGGTCAAAAAGAACAGGCAGGAGAGCCAGTTTTCGAGGCCATATCTTTGTTCGGTCTATTTCTGCATATTGATCGAACAGGATGCGCTCATGAGCGTTATGCTGGTCGATAATCCGTATTCCTTCCTCATCCGCAACAACGATATACAGGTCCATATACTGCCCAAGAACTCGGGGGAATGGCCGCCTCTCCTCATCCATGGGAAATAGTTCAATTGACGACCTTTCTCGGTGCCTGCCAAAACCTTTAATAATTGAAGGATGAGGGAGCTCTTCAATCCGGGTTTCTGTCTGCTCTCTCGCCTGCGTGGGATACACCTCTTTGACTCCCATACCCTTGAGTAGCGACCTTTCCAGGCCTCTCGCAACACAACGAAAAATTGAGCTGGAATCCACAAACCGCACTTCTGTTTTGGCCGGATGGACATTCACATCCACTGCAGAATGGGGGATCGCTAAAAAAATATACGCTTCCGGGTAAAAGTCTTTCTCCAGGAATCCTGAGTAGGCTTGGTTCAACGCGGCCTGTAGGATTTTATCCTTGACCAAGCGGCCGTTCACAAAGAAAAACTGGCGTTTTCGGTCTTTGCGCCCTGATGGAGGGCGGCTGGCATACCCGGACAATCTCTGCATCTCCTCCTTGTGT
>CAZXJE010000019.1:8603-19612 GCA_964640835.1 uncultured Eubacteriales bacterium | reverse complement strand
ATTTGAGCATCCTCCCGTCTCATGCCACGGCCATTATCCGTGACCCTGATTTTGCTCTTTCCTCCATCTATGAGCTCGACTTTAATATCCGAGGAGAGAGCGTCCAGAGAGTTCTCCACCAGCTCCTTGACAACGGAAAAGGGGCGTTCGATGACCTCTCCGGCTGCGATCTTCTGGGAGATCTCTTCAGGAAGGACTCTAATCTTTGTCGAAGACGAATTGGGGATCGCCCCTGAAGATTTTTTCATTCAATCCCCTCATTCAAGGGTTTGGAGAAGCTTTCTAAAACAACCCCATCTGTGTGATTCTCAGAGACATGTGTAAACTTGACCTTTACCCGCTCCTTTTCATCCTTAGGGCAAAACGGTACACGCACATGGATGAAGTTGGATGTCAGAACCTGGGCCCCTTCTCCTATCTTTTTAACAACGACTGCTTCTATTTCCTTCTGCAGAAACCGCTGGCGGAACCTCAAATTCTTCTGACGAGACAAGATCCTCAACACTTGGGCTCTCCGTGTCTTTTCCCGATGCCTCACTTGAGGCAAAATCGAGGCTTGGGTTCCGGGCCTGGGGGAATAAGTGAACACATGAAGATAAGTGAGCGGAGAGCTCTCAAGAAACTTATGGGTCTCTTCAAAATCCGATGCCGATTCTTCTGGAAACCCAACCAAAATATCGGCCCCAAGAGCAGAATGGGGCACTCTGTGGTGGAAAAAATTGAGAACACGCTCGTAATCGGTCACGCTTATTTTTCGTCCCATCCGTCGAAGGATGCGATCACATCCGCTCTGCAGGGAAAAGTGAAAATGAGGACATATCTTTCCGGATGTCGTGAAAAACTCGAGCATGGCCTCGCTCAAGAATCTGGGGTCGAGCGAGCTCAATCGAATCCGATATAATCCATCGAGTCTTTCCAGCTCCTGGATCAGTCCAACTAGAGAGGGCGTCTGCTCTTGGTCTCGTCCATAGAGACAGAGGTGCACTCCAGTCAAGACGATCTCTTCAAATCCCTGGTCCAAGTATTCTTTGACCTGAGTAATGATTTTATCTCTGTTTAGACTTACACTGCGGCCGCGGACACTGGGAACAATACAAAAGGTACACCGGAGGTCACATCCATCCTGGATCTTAACCAGTGCTCGAGAACGGAATGGCTGTAGAGAGCTCCCCTCCTCCGGCTGGGCCATAGAAGCTAGGATCTGAGTGAGAGAGTCTTTTTTGCTGTTGGGAACGATCCTCCACAGTTGCGGGTTGCCCTTGAATTCTTCAGGAGACCTCTCGACATAACATCCCGTAAGGACCAGCCGCGCTGAAGGATTTTCCCGATTGATCCTTCTCAGGAATCCTCTGACATCGCTATCCGCCCTGCTTGTAACGGTGCATGTGTTAACCAAAATGATGTCACTCTTTGTGTGATTCTTCTCATAGCGGTAGCCCTTTTTTTGAAATTCATTGGCCCAAACAAAGGCCTCCGCCTGGTTGACACGGCAACCAAAACTCTGGATGGAGAAAGACGTCATAACCTGTCTTTGATCTTTGCTGAGCTCTCTTCGACCTGGGAGGCTATTTTTTTCTTGTATTCTTTCATCTTCGCGGTCAACACCGGATCTTTCAAGCCCAACACCTGAACAGCGAGAAGAGCTGCATTTATGGCCCCGGATTTCCCGAGCCCCATACAGGCCACAGGAACGCCCTTGGGCATCTGCACAGAAGAGAGCAGGGCATCAAAACCGCTCAAGGTCGTGCTTCCTACCGGAACCGCGATCACAGGAAGACACGTGTGAGCCGCAACAACTCCGGCCAGATGGGCGGCTTTGCCAGCAACAGCTATGAATACTTCAACACCTTTCTCTTCGAAGGCCTCTACAAGATTGACCGTTCTCTCTGGAGTCCGATGGGCAGAAGTCACTTCAAGCACACAAGGCACTTCAAATTCTTTCAACATCTTAAAAGCACCCTCGGCAACATCAAAATCCGATTCGCTTCCTATAAATATTGCGACCTTCATGCTTCCTCCTCCCGTTCGGCACCGATATCACGGCGGTAATGCATGGCATCGAAGCTTATCTTCCCTACCGCTTCATAGATCTTATTCATCGTGGAGGTAAGAGTCTCTTCGGACGTGCAAACACCCAAGACTCTTCCACCAGACGTGTAGTACTTATTTTCCTTAAACTCCGTTCCCGCATGAAAGACCGTGACGCCCGGCATGTCTGTGGCGTCTTTCAGACCTTCGATTTGCTTTCCCTTTTCGTATTTTGTAGGATATCCTCCGGAAGTCACAACCACACATCCTGACGGCTTATTCGTCCATGTCACTTCTTTTTCCAGAATATTTCCTTCCACTGTCGCCATAAGGATCTCCACAAGATCACTCTCCAACCTCAGCATTTGGGGCTGAGTCTCCGGGTCTCCAAAACGGCAGTTGTACTCGAGCACTTTGGGCCCCTCTTCAGTCAGTATCAAGCCCACATAGAGAACGCCTTTGTATTTCCTCCCCTCCTCGAGCATACGCGTAACAGTTGGAAAGACAATATTCTTCACCGTTTCATTAAAGAGATCTTGATCCACAAAAGGAGAGGGAGATATGGCACCCATTCCCCCTGTGTTGGGGCCTTTGTCTCCATCATACACAGCCTTGTGGTCCATCGTGGTCACAAATGGCAGGACCTTGACCCCATCGGAGATAACGATAAAAGAAACTTCCTTCCCCGGTAAAAATTCCTCGATAACAATTCTATTCCCGCTCTCCCCAAACTTCTTTTCAACCATGATCGTGTTGACAGCCAATTCGGCCTTTTTCAGGCTGTTACAGATAATGGCTCCCTTTCCGGCGGCCAGGCCATCCGCTTTGACTACCAGGGGGAAAGGGATATCTTCCGATTGAAGAAATTTTTTAGCTTGGTCAGGATTATCAGCGATTTTGAATCGTGCTGTGGGGATCTTGTGCCGGTCCATAAACTGTTTGGCGAACACTTTACTCCCCTCGAGTTCGGCAGCGCTTTTTGTTGGCCCGAATATTTTCAAGCCTTTTGCTTCAAACTCATCCACTATGCCCATTGCCAGGGGAATTTCAGGCCCGACAACAGTCAGGTCAACTTTTTCTTTGTTCGCAAAATCTGCTAGCCCCTGGAGATCGGTCGGGTCTATGGGTACGTTATCTCCCAAGCTCAGAGTCCCTGCGTTCCCTGGGGCACAATACACTTTATTGACAGAGGGATTCTGTGTTATCTTCCATGCAAGGGCATGTTCCCTTCCCCCGGATCCTACGATTAAAATTTTCATTGTGATGACCTCTTTTTTCGGTTCTTAGATCTATGACGCTCAAAAGCTCAGAGCGACCTCTAAAGGTTCTGTTCCAGGCTTTTCAAGAACATATCCACAAAATTCGGATTCGAGGAGATGCTCATCAATATTTTTGCGGCCACGGGAATCGCCTGATCAGAGGAAAGACAGTATTTCATCTCAAGAAATTGTCGGCGATAGGTTTTCACTTCTTCTTTAACATTCTTATCCTTCACAACTACATCTGTAATGAATTCTGCGAGTCCGTCAAAATCTTCCTCTTTCATCCCGAACCGCGTCATCTCCTGAACACCCATCCGGATCCCGCTCGGCTCCAGGAAGGTCTCATCATCAGGAAGTGCCTGGTAATTCGTGACCAGATTGTTGTTCTCGAGCCTACGGGCGATGTCCATCCCATTCCCATAGGCACTCACCCGGATGAGAACTTGATGGGTTTCAGTAAAGCCATCCGATTCATCGCCCTCTACAAGCACACCTCTGCTCTTAAGCGCTCGAGCAAAAGCCTTGGCATTGGCACGCACCTGATCTTGATACTCGTCCTTGAATTCATTCATCTCGTAGGCTGCCATCAGAAGGGCAAGGAGAGTGCCGAGGTGATGGTTGCTGGTCGATCCGGGAAAAGCACGGCTCTTGATGTCCAACCACAGCTTTCTCAGGCGACTGCCTTTGGGAAAATTCCCGGCGATCAAACCCCTCTGCGGCCCAAAAAATGTCTTATGAGTGCTCCCCGTCACTAGGTCTGCTCCCTCATCGAAAGGAGACTGGAAAGCCCCATACAATCCCAACACATGCGCCATGTCGAACATAATAACCGGTCTGGTTTCCCAGTCCTTAACCAGATCGGATATAAACCGGATGGGTTCCTGATAGATAAACATGCTTTTGCCGAACACCATGAGATCCGGTTTGTGTGTCTCCGTAAGTTCGGCCAGCTTTTCCAGGTCCAGCCTGTAAGGATTGTCCCGAGTAACAGGAAAATTCACCACGTTTTCCTTGCCCGTAGATGGATCCTCAGCGACAAAATTGAAGAGAGCTCCCATCGGTTGAGAGCTGAGATGGCCACCTTTGGTCAGATCATTATTCATGACCAGGCGCATCTTCCGCATGGGTTGTCCATCGGGGCGGTCCCTGTTGAGGAATCGGACCATTCCTTTGAAAACAACCTCATTGGCCATCTGTCCGCTGATCGTACGCAGCTCGACTTCACTGCAACCAAAAAATTGGGAAAGCTCGGCCCGGGCATCCTCTTCAACCTCTTTAATGAAATCAATTCCTTGATAAAAATAGATCTCTTTGCCTTTCATTGTCCTGTGCTCTGCATATCGCCCGGATGGGTCCGAGATCTCACACATCTTCACCAGTAATGACGGCGTAGATTCCGATGGGATGAGGTTGAACGACTCCTTTTGCCTCCAAACATTGTTATGTTCAACCTTTTGTGCCAACAACTGCACTTTTTCAGAGAATGAAGCCATTCTTTTTACTCCTCAATCATAATTTGAAATTCTTTTGTTCGATCGCATAGATCTTATCTAGCCTTGTTTGATGCCTCCCCGCTTCATAAGGGGTGTTGAGCCAGGTCTCTACGATGAGAAGGGCCTCATCCAGGGGAATGATCCTGCCGCCAAGAGTCAGACAGTTAGCATCGTTGTGGCTCCGGCTCATCTGAGCCATGTATTCGTCACAGCAGGGAGCTGCTCTCACTCCACTGTACTTGTTCGCTACGATGCCCATTCCCAGGCCGGTTCCGCACACAAGGATCGCCCTGTCACAATCTCCGGAAAGCATAGCATCCATCGCCTTTTCTGCAAAATCCACATAGTCCACGCTCTCCTCAGAATGAGTGCCATAATCTTGATGTGCGATCCTGTTTTTGGCTAAGTAGTCTTTGATACCCATTTTCAATGCAAATCCAGCGTGATCAGAGGCTAGTGCGACCTTCATCCTTCCTCCTTGGAAAAGCCAAAATTCTCACTCGCTGTTCGGAGCTATTATAACAATAAACACCCGAGTATAAAACATCTCTCAATATTAGTCGATAGACAAGTCACAATCGTTGCTATTTCCGAATCCGTGTTGGTGTATTTCCGAGTGATCAGATTATATGATATGGTTTTTTCCATCACACAATCTGATCACACAATAATGCCATTGAGAATTCATGACATCACGGATCTTGAATTTCACCCCTATCTATGGAATCAAACAAAGAAAGGAAAAAATAAATTAAAAAAGCTTAAGAGAACGATTTTTTGAGAAAAAAAGCGGATTTTCAATTTTTAAGCAGGGACTCGGCTTCGGGCATGAGTTCAATCGCCCTCTGAACAACAGGATCGTTATTCCGATACACCCACCATCCCCCCTCAACACCCCAAAGGAACGAAAAGATCTCCTTTTCGATCTCCCTTGCCAGCTGATCTTTGGCCTCTTCAAAATCGTCTTCAGTGAACGGAAAGTCATGCTCTTTGAGGCTGGCCTTAAAATCTTCCAAGATCTCCAAGTTCACTGAGAAATCTCTGTCGATCATATGGTATGTCGGTTTCTCGAACTCCCCTTGCTGTTTGTCCGGAAGGATATATCGTTCAGATAAGGGCGTCTTATTTTCTATAAATTTTTTTGCATAGGCGAAAATTTCCCCTTTTCTCAACGCATCATATGTGAGCCTCTT
Organism: uncultured Eubacteriales bacterium; assembly: GCA_964640835.1. Classification (GTDB taxonomy): domain Bacteria; phylum Acidobacteriota; class Aminicenantia; order Aminicenantales; family Aminicenantaceae; genus WTAW01. The sequence continues at coordinate 13,636 of CAZXJE010000019.1, read as the reverse complement.
AAAAGAGAACTCGACCTTATAGTCTGGCGTTATGCCTCCCTGCCCCAGGACCTTTCTTCCTCCGACCGTATAGCGGACTTCTCTCTCCTCTTCCTCTGGTATATCTCGGTTGAAGAGATAGTCATCCACCTGAGAATAATCTCGCTGGATCGAACGTCCACTGGGCGTATAATACTTAGCGGTCGTCAAGGCAACGGCAGAATCCTTGGATAACGGAAAGAGTGTCTGAACAAGCCCCTTGCCAAAAGAATCTTCACCTATGATCAGTCCCCGGTCGTTATCCATGACCGCGCCGCTGACGATCTCTGGGGCACTGGCACTTCCTTGGTTTATCAAAATGACTAGAGGGATGTCTTCGTGTTGGTTATCATGGAGAGCGGGAAATTCCCGGTTGTAGTACTCTTTCCTGCCCCGGATCGACACGATGAGGGAATCTTTAGGAAGGAGTTCGTCGGAGATCTCGATGGACCCTGGAAAAGTCCCACCTCCATTCCATCGCATATCGAGGATGAGCTTTTTCATTCCCAGTTTCCTCAGAATCTTCATCTTTTCTCGGAATTCGTCGGCCGTCGTGGTCGCAAAGTTGCGGATATAGATGTAGCCGATGTTATCCCTGAGGATAAATGCATAGGGGACACTGTAGAGAGGAATCTCAGCCCGCTTTATGGTGAATTGGAGGGGCTCATCCAGGTCCTCCCGAGTGATCGAGATGTTCACCTTCGATCCTTTGGGCCCCCTCAGCTTTTGCATGGCTTCGAAGCTCGAGAGAGTTTTGGTGCTTTCTCCTTCGATATGAGAGATGACATCACCTGCAAGAATTCCCAACCTGTAAGCAGGTGTCCCCTCGATCGGGGTAATGACGACTAAGTTATCTCCCAACTTCTGGATCATGATGCCCAGCCCATAATATTTTCCCTTGTACTCTTCTTGGAGCGTCCGCAGATTCTTGAGGTTCAGAAAATAGGAATGCGGGTCCAATGTTTGGAGCATCCCGTTGATCGAAGAATGCGCGAGTCTTTCACGGTCGATTTCCTGAAAATAGCTCGACTCTATGACCGAAACGATGGAGTTGATCTTCTGCAAAGATTCTGTCCAGACATCATTCTCCCATGCATGGGGTATCACAAGAGAAAAGAACAGGATGACACTCAGGAATATTCGTTTTTTCATGACTCTCTTCAGCACCCAAATATTACCAGAGCTCTTCCTTTATTTCAAGTTATCTTGGGACGCATCTCCAAATCCCTGATGGCAGAAATCACATTGCGTTATTGAGTGTTCCATTTGTGTAGTGGAGAAAAACCGTGTGAAGGGCTCTAGGCGGGCATGGTGCGTTGTAGGGTCCGTTCCCCGAACGGACTGTTTGGGAAACGGTCCCTACATTTGAATAGAGTCGCATTGCTTCCCGTTGTTCGTTTTCGAAATCACCAATTGGAACACTCGGAACGTCATTCATCACATATCTCCCTATCATGAATATGGAAATACGAACTTATTGTTGACTTAAATTGGGATAAAGACTATATTTTCAGAACACTCAAAAGAGACAGAAAAAATGTTCGGTAACATAGGTTTCCCTGAACTACTCGCCATCCTTACGATAGCACTCCTTGTCTTTGGGCCGAAGAAGCTCCCGGAGATCGGTCGTTCCATTGGAAAGGCCATGAGAGAATTCCGCAGGACCTCTGATGAGATCAAAGAAAAGATAGAGGAGGAAATCCAGGCCGAGGAGTTTAAAGACATTAAAGATGAGATCGACAAGGACATCAAGGATATTCAAGAGGGTGTCAAGCTGGACATAGCCGACGAGATCTATAAGGACGCTGACAAGGATGACAAAGGGGAAAAAGTCACCTGACGGGATGACCTTCCTTGAACATCTCGAAGATCTCAGGAAAAGGATCTTTTGGTCTTTTGCTGCCCTGATGGGCGCAGTGATTCCTGCATGGTTCTTCAGCAAAGATCTCTATAGCATCCTTGCCCAACCGGTCACACAATTCTTGCCGGAAGGGAAAAAACTGGCCTTCACATCGTTGACCGCTCCCTTCATGCTGTACATCAAAGTTTCCTTTCTGGCCGCAATATTTTTCACTTCACCGTTCATCTTTTTCCAGCTATGGATGTTTATAGCTCCTGGCCTCTATCAAAGGGAAAAAAAGTATGTCATTCCCTTTGTCCTGTTCACATCCTTCTTTTTTATGGCCGGTGCTCTTTTTGCCTACCTTGTTGTTTTCCCTTTCGCCTGCAATTTTTTTCTCGGTATGGGAGCTGAATTCGACCCTGTCATCACAGTCGACCAGTATTTCAGTCTAGCACTCCGCGTAATCCTTGGAATCGCACTAGTCTTTGAGATGCCCACGCTTGCCTTTTTTCTCTCCAAGATCGGGCTCATCACAGCAAAGATGATGATCAAACACTTCAAATACGCCGTGCTCGTGGTCTTCATCATTGCAGCCATCATCACTCCTACCCCGGATATGATCACCCAGAGTATTATCGCCGTGCCCATGCTCGGGCTGTACGGTATAAGCATTTTGATCGCAGCCATAGTGGGAAAAGGTAGAGAGAAGAAACGAACGAAAAAAAATGAAACTTACACATAAACTCATCGGACTCACAGGGACAAACGGTTCAGGAAAGGGAGAGGCCGCTGCTTTTTTCAAGACACACGGCTATAGCTATTTCTCGCTGTCCGACATCATCCGCAGTGAATTAATCCAGGAGCGACGGGAGATCACAAGAGATAACCTGATCCAAAAGGGAAACCAACTGAGGGAAAAACACGGCACGGATATCCTGGCCCGCCGAGTGATGGATCAGGTCACAGGAAAAGCTGTCATCGACAGCATCAGGAATCTCAGGGAGGTCGAGTATCTCAGGTCACAGGAAGGTTTCATCCTCCTTGCCATTGATGCCCCGGTCGAGATAAGATACACAAGAGTAACACAAAGAGGCCGGAATGAATCCGCATCCTCACTCCTGGAATTTATCGCCAAAGAAGAAGAAGAGATGAGACACAAGGAAAAGGGCCAACAACTCGAGGCATGTATGAGAGCAGCTGACTATCGGATGACGAACGAAGGCTCCCTTGAGGACTTTTTTAAAAAAATGGAGAAGTTCCTATGACTCCCAAGAGAAAATCCAAACATGAATACTATCTGGGAATCGCCAAAGAGGTCGCACAGCGAAGCACCTGCTTCCGCCGTTCGATCGGGGCGATCATCATCCGGGACGATCAGATCATTTCCACGGGATACGTAGGGGCTCCACGAAAAACAAAAGATAGCTTTGAGCACGGCTCCTGTTTGAGAGACAAACTGAACATTCCCCACGGCCAGAGGTATGAGCTGTGTCGGAGCGTACACGCCGAACAAAACGCCATCATCAACGCTGCCCGTGCAGGCGTGAGCCTTCTCGGTGGGGACATGTATATCTACGGCAAGATACACGGAAAGGAAACGCTCATCGATGCGTTCCCTTGTTTTATCTGTAAAAAGATGATCATCAACTCGGGCATCGACAGGGTCATCTGTTCAACCGCAGACGGCAAGATGGAGATCTTCCGCATTACAGATTGGATCAAAGATTGGCAGGAAGGCGATATCATTGACGACGAACGCCAGTACGGATAAAATCATGATCCAAAGGGCCATCCATTCCTTGTATAGATCATTCCCGGTGCCAAGGACTATCTGTGTGCTTTTGCTCGTGCTTCTCGCTGTCACCCCACTCCGAGCCCGGATCGATGATACCTCCGCACGACAAAAGGTTATATTGGGAAACGAACGAGCCCTCAAATTATTTCCAGAGACACTGAATGGCAAACGGCTCGGGCTCGTTATCAACCATACCTCTCTTCTTCCCAACAGAACACCGCTCCTTGAGGCATTTCTTAAAAACGGGATCGAGATTCGTGCCATATTCTCTCCTGAACATGGCTTTACTGGTCAGCAAGAGGGAGGTCTCACTATCGAAGACAGCCGCTTCGCAGACATCCCTGTATATAGCCTTTACGGGAAGACCAAAAAGCCCACCCCTGGTCAGATGAAGAATATCGACGCCTTTGTCTACGACATTCAAGATGTGGGCACTCGATTCTACACATACATCACAACTCTGATGTATGTTCTGGAGGCCGCTGGCAAAGCTAATAAATCCGTATATGTCCTCGACCGGCCCAATCCAGCCGGCGGTATCCTTGTCGAGGGGCCGGCTTTAAAAGAGAAATACACATCATTCATAGGTGCATGCCCGATCCCGATCCGGTATGGATTGACATCCGGAGAGCTCGCCAAAATGATGCAGGGCGAGGGATGGGTCCCCCAGAACGTGGACCTTCACGTCATCACAATGGAAAATTGGCGCCGGTCTTTTTTCTGGGACGATACGGGCCTCCCCTGGATCCCCACCTCACCTAACATTCCCAACCCAGAGACAACTTTAGCCTTTCCGGGAACTGGATTGCTCGGAGGGCTCCTTCTCAATCAAGGTCTCGGCACATCCCATCCGTTCCTCCAGCTCGGAACTCCCTGGTTAGACACTGAAGCTCTGGTTGCAACGCTCAAAAGCAAACATACTTCCGGTATTGAGCTAGAGACGCTGACTTACACACCTGTCTCCCTCCCCGGGAAGGTCCTTCATCCGGCCTACGAGAACCGCCTGTGTCAGGGCATCCGAATCCGCATCCGCGAGCCGGAAAAATTCCGCTCCGTCCACTTCACTCTTGCTCTTATCAAGGCTATTAAAGAAAAACACGGAGCAAAGATCTCCGTAAAATCTGACAGCCTAAATCTGCTTTTTGGGGATGACCTTCTGGTTCGATACATCAAAGGGAGCCTTCCATACGACCGAATGATTTCCCTCATCGAAGAGGAAGAGGAACTCTTCCGCCAAAAACGTAAAAAGTACTTACTCTATAATTAAAAACGCAACTCCATCAGTATGATCCAAGAGATGAATAGATCATTCACCTTATTTCGGGAAATATATGAATGTACCGGCATTTTTATGAATCATTCAGGTGAGAAATAGGT
>CAZXJE010000019.1:0-8593 GCA_964640835.1 uncultured Eubacteriales bacterium | reverse complement strand
AGCTGATATCGCTGCAAAGGCAAGGCAGTGGCCCCTGAAGCTGTAGTGAACTACAGCGAAGGGGCTACAACGATGGCTTTGTTGTGAGATCAGTTCGCCCGAAGGGGAAAAAGTTTCGATGATAAGGAAATTGAATCTCCTGAAGGAAGTGAAAAGCTAAATTCAATAGGAAGCTTGAGCAAATAGGGATGGTTTTAAATAGTAAAATATCATCGAAAGTTTTTATGAATGATTTATTTTTTAATGGCTGCGGACGATTTCTTTAACCCGCATCAGCTGAACCTGGTAGGACCGCTCCATCTCCTCCAACCGGCCGGAGATATATCTGATCGTTTCCTTGATGTTGGGGATGAGATTGTGTTCCAGGGCATTCACCCTCCGGCGGGTTACTTCGATCTCGCTGGAGAGGAGTTCCACCGCTTTCCAGAGCCTTGCCATTTCCATCAGGTCATTGAACAGCTCTTTCATCTTTTTAACGCCAATATCCAACTCGCTCTCCGTGTTGAGAAGGTCATAATCGGAAACAGTCCATTCCTTGATCGCAAATTTGGGGATGGAGAGGTTGAACACTCTCTCTTCTGTAGGATCCAGGATCAATTCCCCATCGGGGAGGAGCTCTTCCAGTTCTTCCAGTGAATTCCGGCAACGCGCGAGAGCAAAAGAGAGGAAAACCTTGTCAAACTTTCTGCTGACATCTCCCTGAAGGCCGTGTAATCGATGCATAATCTCGAGGAATCGACGCATGATCTCCTCGAGCTTATCCTTGAGGAGCTTGTGCCCCCGCTCTGCCAAAACGAGTCGCTTGCGGAGACGGAGAAGCTCCATCCTGTTGGGATTGACGGATAATCTCATTGATCCTCTAGATAATATTTTTCCAAATATTCGGGCCGGATCCTTTTGAGCTCTGCTTGCGGAATGGTCCGCAGGAGTCGCCAGCCAAGATCCAGGGTGTCGATTATAGAACGGGCCTCGAATTCACCCTGTTTAACGAACTCCTCCTCATACTGGTCCGCAAAAAACAAGTAGATCTTATCTACATCCGAAAGCGCGGCTTCTCCCAGGATAAGGGAGAGCTCCCGCGCCTCTTTCCCCCGTGCGTAACAGGCAAAAAGCTGGTTGAGGACATCGGCATGATCCTCGCGGGTCTTCCCCTCGCCAATTCCCTTGTCTTTGAGTCGGGAAAGGCTGGGAAGCACATCTATAGGCGGGTAAATGCCTTTACGGTGGAGCTCGCGGCTCAGCATGATCTGTCCTTCTGTGATGTACCCTGTCAGGTCTGCGATGGGGTGGGTTTTGTCATCTTCCGGCATGGTGAGGATCGGGATGAATGTGATGGACCCGATCTTTCCTTTGATCTTTCCTGCCCTCTCATACATGGACGCGAGGTCCGTGTAGAGGTAACCGGGGTATCCCCGTCTTCCCGGGATTTCTTTCCTGGCTGCAGAGATCTCTCGAAGGGCCTCGGCATAAAACGTGTAATCAACCAGGATAACCAACACATGCATGTCCTGCTCAAACGCCAGATACTCGGCGCAGGTCAACGTCAAGCGAGGCGTGGCCAAACGTTCTATCGGGGGCTCATTAGCCAAGTTGAGAAAGAGCACCGCACGTTCCAATGCGCCCGTGTTCCGGAAGTCTTCGATGAAAAAGTTCGCCTCCTCGAATGTGATACCCATGCCACCAAAGACCACCGCAAATTTCTCTTCTTTTCCCAACACAGTGGCCTGGCGGGCGATCTGCGCCGCGATCCTCGGGTGAGGGAGACCGCTCCCGGAAAAGAGTGGAAGCTTCTGTCCCCGCACCAGGGGATTCATCCCATCGATGGAGGATATACCAGTCTGGATGAACTCAGAAGGATAGTCTCGTGCCTGCGGATTGATCGGACTTCCGTTTATATCGATCATCTTCTCAGGAATGATCTGTGGGCCCTTATCCTTGGGTTTTCCGGAACCATCAAAAATCCGGCCGACGATCTCTTCAGAAACACCCAGCTGTTGAGATCGTCCCAGAAACCGAACGCGAGATTTATCCACGTCCAGCCCCACAGTTCCCTCAAACACCTGGACCACAGCTTGCTCCGTCGACACATCGAGGACTGTGCCCCGACGGAGGCTTCCATCGGCTGTTTCGATCTCCACCAGCTCTCCGTATTTCACATCAGTGATCTTTTCGACGATGAGCAGGGGTCCGACGATATTCGATACTGTCAAGTATTCCTTATACATGTCGCCCTCTTATTCCGTTATTTTTCGCAAGTCTTTAAATTCATTATCCACTTCGACATACGCTTCGATGATACCTGTATCTTCCTCGGGCAAGAATTTCAACTTGGCGATCTTTTCTCTGATCGGAAGCGAAAGGATCCTATCCAAACTCACATCCTCTAAGGCCTTAAGTGCGGAGTTGTGAAAATGAAGGATCGTCCGGAGCATCAGATACTGTTTTCTGATAGAAGTATAAGTATCCTGCGGATGGAATGCATTCTGGTGCAGGAAATCCTCTCTTATGGAACGGGCCGATTCGAGGACAAGACGGTCCTTCGCAGACAGGCTCTCCACTCCAACGAGCCTGGCGATCTCCTGGAGCTCTGATTCTTCCTCCAGGAGCTTTATGGTCTCCTGTCGAAGGGTGAAAAAATCCTCTGCCACCTCTTTTTCCCAGTATCCCTTGATGTTCTCCGTGTACAGAGAATAACTCTGCAGCCAATTGATCGCAGGAAAGTGCCGCATGTTGGCTAGCCGGTCATCCAGAGCCCAGAACACCTTGACCACCTTGAGCGTGGACTGGACAACCGGATCCGAAAGATCCCCTCCCGGAGGGGACACGGCGCCGATAACACTCAGGGCACCGATACGTTTGTCCGATCCCAAGCAGACAGTTTTTCCCGCACGCTCATAAAACTCTGCAAGACGGCTCGCCAGGTACGCAGGATATCCCTCCTCACCGGGCATCTCCTCCATCCGGCCGGACATCTCCCTGAGGGCCTCCGCCCAACGGCTCGAGGAATCCGCCATCAGCGCCACAGAATATCCCATATCACGAAAATATTCCGCAATAGTCATCCCCGTGTAGATGGACGCCTCCCGGGCTGCCACGGGCATGTTCGAGGTGTTGGCGATGATAATCGTCCTCTCCATAAGGGGTCGTCCTGTATGGGGGTCTATGAGATCAGGGAAGCTGAGCAACAGATCGGCCACTTCATTGCCACGCTCGCCGCAGGCCACAAAAACGATGATCTGTGCATCAGACCATCTGGCTAGCTGGTGCTGGACAACTGTTTTCCCGCTACCGAACGGTCCCGGCACACACGCTGTTCCTCCCTTAGCCAACGGGAACAGTGTATCCAAGACTCTCTGTCCTGTGGAGAGGGGTTCATTCGGCATGAGACGTTCCTGAACAGCCCTGTTCTTGCGGATCGACCATGTCTGGAATAAACGGATCTCCTCTTCCCCGGCTTCAGTCCGGATCTTAGCGACGACATGATTTACCGTGAACCGGCCTTCCTTTATATCGGTAACCGTGCCATTGATTCCAAAGGGAACCAAAACTTTGTGATTGATGAGAGGAGTTTCTTCCACCTCACCAAGAAGATCTCCGGCTACCACATCTTGCCCCTTTTCAACAAGCGGGAGAAACGCCCATTCTTTCTCGCGATCGAGAGAGGGCACTTCAATTCCGCGGGTCACGTAATCTCCCTGTGTATCGCGGATGATATCCAGCGGACGCTGGATGCCATCATATATAGAGCTGATAAGCCCTGGCCCCAATTCAACGCTCAAGGGCATACCGGTCAGGTAGACGGGTTCATCCGGGCCGATTCCGGTTGTATCCTCATAGACTTGGATATAGGCTTTGTCCTCTTTCAACTCGATGATTTCACCGATCAATCCGAGTTCACCGATCTTGACCATATCGTACATCTTCGCCCCCAGACAGCCGGAAGCGACCACCAGTGGGCCTGCAACGCGAATGATTTTACCGTGTTTCATCGTTTCCCCTTCTTTTGACTAAAGAATCAGATCCTGTGGCCTTTACAGCCATCTCTCGCATCATTTTCCCCAGTTCGTCTGTAACCATCCTGTAATCCGAGAAACCCATCACCACCGGAGTGAATTTTTCTCTCAACGCTTCCCTCTCACTGCTCAGAGGGGAAAAATAACTCTCGTGCATGAGGCACAGGGCGATGCCTTCCTCTTCGAGTGAGCCCAACACTCGGCGAGCCTCATCGATATCTTTGGGGGAAAAGACTCTGATACCCATAACCTTCAGAGGGAAAACAAGGTCACGGTCACCGATCACGGCCACTCGATCAAGCATAAGTTTCCCCCAATCTTTCCTTTAAGATCTCCGAAGGAATATGATTCAGCTTTCCCATACCGAGAATCCTTATCAAGCCCAACTCTCGTCTTCTGGCCAAACCATAAGCAAATATGGGTTCGGGTCCAAAAACAATATATTTTGCTTTTTTCAGGTAGAGGATTAAGTAGTTCTCAATGCTTCTTTCCAGCTCGATAAATGTCTCCTTTTCTTCGATGGCATCTGCAACCGCTTCCCATAGTTTTTTGTATGGAGTGAAGTGGATCTTTTCTGCGATCTCCGAATAGGAATTGTCGAAATTATTGAGCAAGAGATCGGGTGAATAAAAACCCCCTGTCAACAAATAATTCTCGATCCGCTCCTTGGGAAGCTCCAAGTATTTGGCGCGAAAAAATATCTTAAGGTTTCCCAGATCGATCCGATGCCGAAAGTAGTCGGATATAAAGATGTAATCGAGTCTTTGCGCGATGGAAAACGCGGTCATGGGTGCTTTAGCCTCATGTGTCATGACCCGCAGCAGCTCAGCCTCGATAAGAATCTCGGACAGTGTTTTTAAAAGTTGTCGTTCTTCATTTGCCAGAAAAAGATCCAGTTCCTCAGAATTTCGGACCTCTGTCATTTCATCCAAGAAGCTACCGGCATCAAATATCATTTTTATTGCGCTCGAAACATCCCTTTCGTCAGCGGCTTCCCTGAAAACAGCACTCGACACAAGGTCTCTTTCCAAAACGCGGACCCGTCCTATAGCAAACGCATAATCAAGCCGGGATGGTCTCTTCATAATTTCAGGGCATCGTTGATGAATTTTTCCAGTTGAGGGCGGATCTCATCAAGGAGCCTGCTTTCGTCGAAGGCTTCTTCTCTCTCGCCACCCTTCATGATGATCTGTCTTTTCAGTTTTTTTATGCCGCTGCGTTCTCTGTCCAGAGCTTCTGTCAATACGTCCTCGATGATCTCCTTTTTGGTTGAGAGAATATTGATCTTCCCCTCCAAGCGGGATTGAGTGATCAATCGACTGGCTTCGAGACGACCCTGCCGTTCCTCTTCAGCCTGGATCGCCTGCGCCAATTCCTCAGCTTCCCGTCGTGCCGACTCCTTTATTTCCTCAGCCTTGGATTGACTCTCTTTGACGATCGCTACAGCCTCGGCCTGGGCACCTTCAATAATCGTGTTCAGTATCTTTTCCAAACTCATGGCTATCCGTTATATTGCTAAAGTTTAGATCGAGATGCCATTCTGGATGAGGATCGTGATAAGCAATCCCAGCACAGCATACGTCTCCACAAGGGCTGCCAAAATCACAGGCTTCATGAGGTCCTTTGGCTGTTTGGCAACCATATAGACGCCGGATGCACAGACCTTTCCCTGGTGGATTCCGGAGACAAGTCCGGTAAGTGCAACCGGTAAACACGAAATAAGAATCTGCCATCCTTGACTGACGCTCACCGTTGCCACGGTCCCTCCGGCCAATCCCAACTTGAGGATCACGAGGAAAGCACTTAAAAAGCCGTATATCCCTTGAGTACCGGGCAGTGCAACGAGCAGAAGCAGGCTCCCAAATTTATCCGGGTCTTCACTCATCACGCCGCTGGACGCTTGTCCGGCAAGCCCAACACCGATAGCCGAACCGATCCCACCGAGGACGACAGCAAAAGCAGCCCCCAATATCGCTAATGTCAGACCACTAAGCATTTTATTGACCTCCTTATGTACGCATTCTTTTATCCTGAATTATTCAAGTTATATGAATTCGACATATTTACTCTCCAGTTCCAGGGGTTTAAAAGGTTTGCCTCCTGAAACAAAGAACTTACTGAAAAATTCTACAAACTGCAGGCGCATGGAGTGGACGAATCCACCCAGAAAACTGATCGCGAGGTTGTACAGATGCCCTCCAACAAAAATCAATGCCGCCACTAACCAGCCGACCTTTGGGATGTCCAACGCTGTCTTACAAAGGGTATTCACAACCATCGCAATAACACTGGTAGCCAATCCCAGTGCAAGAAGCCGGGAATAGGAGAGAATATCAGCCAAGTAACGGGAAATATCGTAAAGCTTGTAGAGTCCGCCAAAAAAGCGAGCGATGGGATTCCTGCTAGGAGCACCGAAGAGGACGATCCCTCCAGCTCCAACAAGAGCCAGGATCCCGGCTACAGAGTTTTTAGTGACTCCGTAGGCCACCAAAGATGGCAGAAGCAAAAGCCAGCCTCCCTGAACAAAAATTGCCTGGAGATATTCTTTGCTCCGTATCTTGGAGACCAGGTTCAACAGAGTTCCAAACCAGACCTGGACAAAACCCAAGGCCAGAGATAAAAGCAGAAAAGGCACCGGATCCTGCAATGGGTCGAGCACCATCAAACGACGGATGGGGAAACCAAACCAGCCTCCGACCAGAGTCCCGATAAGGATGTTCGACACACCCAATATCGCCATAAGTATGATGAACAGGCGGAAACCTCCCTTTGGCTTTGCAAATTTAAGGAGAAGAAGGCTGATCAGGGTCACCAGGAATCCGTAGCCTGCCTCACTGACAGTCAATCCCACAAAAATGAAAAAGAAGGGCGTGAGATAGGGTGTTGGATCCAACGTCCCGGTCTTGGGGAGTGCGTAGAGTTTTGTTATAAGTTCGAATGGCTGGTCTGCTTTTGGATTTTGAAGTTCAACGGGCGGGTCCTCCTCAGGAAACGCATCTCTGAAATAGCACTCGATATTTTCTTCCAATGGCTCCAGTTTGGCAAGGAGCCTCTGCTTATCTTTGGTAAGCACCCAACCTTCCAGATAAGACACACGTTCTGTCTCTCCCAGCATACGGGAGGACAAGTTCTTTCTTCTTTCATTCATTAAAACATCATGGACCCGCATCAATGTTTCACAATGGGCACATAGATGTTTCGCTTCATTGCCCAGGTCTTCGATCTCCTTCCGGGTTCTTTCCTCTTCCCTTGCTATTTTGACCAAAACGTCTTCCACTCGGTCATCATCTTCTGCTCGTTCCAGCACAGTATCCGTAAAATAAACGGGATGGAAATCGAGCACCCGGAGTGATTCTTCAAAAAAAACGCTTTCACTCTGTAGATAGACAAGTAAGAGGTACACATATCGCTTCCCCTTTTGAATGATGCTGTACCAAAGAGCACCCTGTTCTGCTAGGCTCTCGATGCCTGCCAATTGGGGCAGGGACAAGAAGCCGAGGATGATGCGGGTTGCATCCGTCGACTGGATGGATTTTATGGGAATCTCCAAGTCACTGAGCGGTTCGAGCCATTCCTTTTCCCTTTCCAAATACTTCAGGTGGGAGCTCAGGTTATTCTTTTCCGATTCATTCTGCTCGATCCTGTCCAAAAGAGAGATATAATCAAGCTCGAGGACATCTGTTCTCTCTGACCGCGAAACCTGAGGCTTTTGACCAAAAAGTTTTTTCGAAAGTTTCTCATCCTTGAAGTTGGCAAGATAATCCAACGCGTGTTTCAGGCGATAGAGGCGATGATCGAGGTCCGTAACATCTGAGGATGAACCCGTTAATCCAAGCTCCTCTGTTTGAGTTTGTTCGATATGGACCACACCCTCTTCCTGGAGTGAAGAGAGAAGGGCCTTCTTCATCCCCGAGTGAACGACGATTTCTACTTTCTGGACCTTTGAAACACCCATAAGCTACAGATGTCCTCCCTCTATGGCATTGCGGATATTAGCGGCGACCCTTACGATCGCTTCATTTCTTGCGTCCGTGGATCTTTCTCGTAAACGATCGATCTCTGCCTGGCTATCCTCTTTAGTTCTCTTGGCCTCTTTTTCAGCTTCCTGAATGATGGATCTTTTTTTTTCTTGAGCTTGCTTTCGGGCTTCTTCGAGCACACGTTCTTTGACATGATTCGCATCCTTATAAGCGTCTTGGATGATTTTGGCAGACGTCTTTTCACGCGCATCCTGGACGATTTTTTTGGCTTCGATTTCGGCCTCCTTAATCTTTTGGAGAGCTTCGAGAGCCAAGTTTTTTTTCTGTTCGTCACTCATGTGTCCCCCTCCACGAGGTCTAATCACAACAACAGTTGTTGGCTAACCCGAGCAAGCAAGCATGCCCAAGAAAGCAAAAAAAGCTACGCTTATAATAAAAAAAAGCTATTATATCCAATGGCTATTGCTTTTGGAAGCACTTACATGAATTATTCATAAAAGTTGCCGACAACCCTATCAAAAAAAACACTCCTTCTTATATTGTCGGCATCTTTTACCCTTCAGGCGAACCAATCTCACAGCATCGGCTTCGTTGTAGCTC
>CAZXJE010000018.1:0-21521 GCA_964640835.1 uncultured Eubacteriales bacterium | reverse complement strand
TTCTTAAATCGACTAAAAAAGGTCTCTATCTTAAAGGTGTTACCGGATACGGGATCAATCCTGTTAATGGGAATTTCAGCGGTGGAGCATCCGGTTTTTGGATTGAAAATGGCAAACTAGCCTTTCCCGTGAAAGGGCTAACGATTGCCGGAACTGCGCACGCAATATTAAACGGGATAGACATGGTGGGGAATAACCTTGATTTAAATCGTACGATGACAGCCCCGACACTACGCGTCCAACTCATGCAAATTGGAGGGAAATAACTCCTTTTCTAAATATTTTATGTCGCTCAAATCATCTCTTCTGATTCTTATTTATTATGTTCAGTTGTCCTCAAAAGTATACAAAATCACAAAGATGATTCTGTTTGATCTGGCTGGTTGGATTGGCACGATTATTGCCATATGATAGCTCCAAGGAGTCAAAGATGAACAGACAACGAGAACTCAGTAAAAGCGCGATATTTTTTCTTTTATTTGTACTGTGGATGTTGAGCTCCTGTGCGACGATCCCCCAAAAACGGTATGTCCTGGACCCAAGCAGCGAAGAATTTCTCTCAAAAAGCCGCTACACGATCAAAAAACAGGAAAAAGACATTTTTCTCTCAACTCCTCCTGAGAAGAGACAGGAGTTTGTGAATAAATTCTGGAAAAAGCGTGATCCGGACCCCTCAACAGAGATCAATGAGTTTAAAGAGGAATATTTTAGAAGGCTCGAGATATCAAATGCCCTTTTTAAGGAGGGCACAACTCCCGGATGGTTGCAAGATAGAGGACGAATCTACATTATCCTGGGGCCTCCGGATAATCGTTTGGTCAATCCTGGGTTTAAGGATTTTCACTATGAGAATTGGTACTATTGGCCCAATTATGTCATAGTTTTCGAGGATCGCGATTTGAACGGTGAATATCAGATCACTCAATCGGGTGAGTTTACTCTGGCGAATATTCTCAAGGATCCCCAGCAGTCATGGAGAGTGACAAAGGTCGACAAGAAGAAAGTTGTCTTTGCCTTTGAATTGAAAATCCTGCAGGAATCAAACGGTCTACAAAAAATCCAGATGAAAATCCCCTTCAATAACATCTGGATGAGCGATGAAGGCGGTAAACTGGAGACAACTCTCACGGTCACGGCTGAGATCGAGGATGCAACTACAGAGGAAAGAGTTTGGGGTACTCAGAAGGATTTTGCCCTCTCGTTAACCGAAGCGGAATTGGAAAATATGGTGGGGGAATCCTATACTGCAGAGATTCCTCTCAGTCTTCCGGAAGGTAGCTATGCCATGACTATTCTGCTGAAGAATTCAACGGGTGATGAAGTTGTGCGGAGGCACATGACCTTTAAAATTTGATTTTTGCTCAGCATACCCCACCTTTTTTTTATATATGTCTCATAAACTGATTTTTTTGTCCATTGCGAGCAATTGAAATTTGAGGGAACTAGGAATATTATAGAGCCGGCATGAAGATATTTTTAACGGGGGGAACAGGTTTCATCGGGCGAAGCCTAACTCATTTGCTTGTCCAAAGGGGACATTCAGTCATCATACTTACAAGACATCCGGAAAAAAGGGACCTCTTTCAGCAAGACGTTTCGTTTGTCGAGGGAAATCCAACAAAGGCTGGCCGCTGGCAAGAGAGGCTTAAGGAGTCCGGAGTTGTAGTAAATCTGGCAGGAGCTTCAATTTTCGAGCGGTGGACAAAAGCCAATAAACAGAACATCCTGAATAGCCGAATATTGACGACCAGGCATATCGTTGATGCCCTCAGCCAGAGAAAACAGAGCGAAGTACATTTAATAAATGCCTCTGCCATTGGGTATTACGGTTTTCATCAGGATGAGCCCCTGGATGAGAATTCACCTCCTGGTTCAGATTTCCTTGCATCTGTGACGAAGCGATGGGAGGCCGAAGCTCTAAAAGCTGAAGCGTTTAATGTCCGCGTGGTTGTCTGCCGGTTTGGCATTGTCCTGGGTCGGAAAGGCGGAGCATTAAGCAAGCTGCTTCCTGTATTTAAATTTGGCTTGGGAAGCAGGCTTGGCAACGGAAAACAGTGGTTTTCATGGATTCATGAGAAAGATCTAGCCAATGTTCTGTTGTATGTTCTTTTGCATGAAGACTTAAAAGGACCCGTGAATTGTACGGCTCCCCATCCTGTTCGAAACAGGGAAATGACGAAAATTCTTGGCACGGTTTTGAAAAGGCCTACGGTACTGCCCCTCGTTCCAAGCCTTGTGCTCAAGATGATGCTGGGTGAATTTGCGGAGAGCCTTTTAAGAGGACAAAGGGTAATTCCCGCAAAACTGGAAGCTCTGAATTACCGATTCCTTTTCCCCGATATGCGACAGGCGCTCAAAAATTTGTGTCTTGACTAAATCCTCCTTTCTGTACTAAACATAACTCTTTGAATTTCCGTCCGTATATTGATGAGAGTGCGGATTCTTTTTTGCATCAGTTTAGGTGTGATCTCAGTATTTCCATGATTTGTTTATGCCGTCATAAAAAGGAGGAGAAATGAGCAAGAGTGATATTTCTGTGGTGATTGCTATCCTGATAATTTTCTTTGGATTGTCTTTTTATGCCAGTGCACAGAGCGCTGGCCAGGTCTCCCAACTTTACGAGGACCTCAAGTGGAGGAGCATAGGACCGGCGGTTATGGGAGGCCGAACTGTGGATATCGATGTCGTTGAAAAACAACCTTGGATCATCTATGCCGCTATCGGTCCCAGTGGAGTCTGGAAGACAGAGAACAATGGTATCACATGGATGCCCGTTTTCCACAAGGAAAGCTCAGTTTCTGTGGGTGATGTGACTGTTGCGCAATCCCATCCGGATATCGTCTGGGTGGGTACAGGAGAGGCGACTTGCCGGAACAGTGTCACTATTGGAGACGGTGTTTATAAGTCTATTGATAGTGGAAAAACGTGGGAAAACATGGGATTGGAGAATACACGACACATCAGCCGCGTCGTCATCAATCCCGGAGATCCGCATATCGTTTATGTGGCGGCGATGGGCCATCTTTGGGGACCGAATAAGGAGCGTGGAATTTATAAAACCATCGATGGAGGAAAAACCTGGACAAAAATCCTGTATGTGGATGAAAACACCGGATTTGCCGATCTAGCCATGGATCCTTCCGACAGCCTCACACTCTATGCAGCTGCTTATGAATACAGGCGTACTCCATCTCATTTTTCTAGCGGGGGGAAGGGGAGTGGGCTCTTCAAGACTGCTGATGGAGGAAAAACCTGGGCGAAGCTGGAAAAAGACCTGCCAGAAGGGATTTTGGGACGCATCGGCTTGGCGATCTCCAGAAGCAGTTCCAACGTTGTGTATGCCCTCATCGAGCACAAAGAGGGAGGAATCTGGCGTTCTGAGGATCGCGGTGAGACGTGGACACGAACGTGTGATACGGAGGCGTTTAACCTGGTGAACAATCGTCCCTTTTACTACAGTCAGATCCGCGTGGACCCTACGGATGACAATGTCATTTATGTCTTCTCGACAGGAAGCTTTGTTTCCCGCGACATGGGCAAGAAATTTCGGCCCATATCTGGGGGGACACATTCGGACCATCACGCCCTGTGGATCGATCCGTCCAATCCCCTTCATCTGATCGATGGAAACGATGGGGGTATTGACATCAGTTATGATGGTGGAAAGAATTGGCATCCTATCCGGCATATGGCCCTGGCTGAGGTTTACCAGCTAGGGTTTGATATGCGGGATCCCTATTTTGTTTACTGCGGGCTGCAGGACAACGGTCTCTGGGGTGGTCCCAGTCGGACTCTCGAAAGTAGTGGAATCTTTAATGAGGATTGGTACGTTGTCGGTGGCGGAGATGGATTCCATTCCCAAGTTGATCCCACTGACCATACAACGATCTATGGTAATTATCAGCTCAACGGATTGTATAAACATGATCTTCGTATTGGACGGGGGAAATCCATCAAGCCGCTGGCCCCATTCAATGAACCGCCCTACAGATACAACTGGAATTCTCCGATACTCATCTCACCTCATGATCCGAAGACCGTGTACACTGGAGGGAATTATCTGTTCAAAACAACCGACAAAGGGCAGTCCTGGACGATCATTAGCCCAGACCTTACGACCGATGATCCTGAGAAACAGAAAGACTCTGGAGGCCCCATTTCTATGGAGAACACTGGGGCCGAAAGCCACTGCACGATCATCACGATTTCTGAATCGCCCGTCCAGAAAGGTGTCATCTGGTGTGGAACGGATGATGGAAATGTGCAAGTCACCCAAGATTCGGGAGAAAGTTGGTTAAATGTCGTCAAAAATATCCCCGGACTCCCCCCTCACACATGGTGCTCGCGTATCGAAGCCTCTCACTTCGATGCAGGAACCGCTTACGCGGCTTTTGATGGCCATCGGAATGATGACTATGAAACTTACATCTACAAAACTACAGATTACGGGAAATCTTGGACGTCCATTAAGGGCAATTTGCCCTTTGGATGGGTACATGTCGTCCGGGAAGATATAAAGAACAAAAACCTCCTTTTTGTCGGCACGGAGTTTGGCTTCAATGCTTCTTTGGATGGCGGGAAGAGTTGGTTCTCCCTGAAGAATAAGCTTCCGACAGCTGCTGTGCGTGATATTGCCATACATCCGAGAGCTAACGATTTGATCATTGGGACACATGGTCAGGGCGTGTGGATTTTGGATAACATTACCCCGCTGCAGGAAATGACGGAGGATGTGCTACAGGCAGATAAACATGTGTTTTCGATCAGGCCTGAAACTCAGTTTTATCACAGGAATTCGCGTGAATCCTCTGGCAGGCCGGAATTTAGGGGACAGAATCCTTCTTATGGTGTTTCCATCACAGCCTATTTTAAGGAAAAGCCTGAAGAGAAGCCCAAGATTTTTATCAATGATAAAGATGGTGAAAAGGTCTATGAGATCAGTTTACGCAAAGAAAAGGGTCTTCAGCGGAAGACATGGAACATGAGGAGCATTGCGAAAAACCAGGATGGAAAAGAGATCAAGCCTGGTTCCGGCGGTTTTGCGGGGTATTTGAATGCTGCGCCTGGTGATTACACAGCTGAGTTGTTTGTCGGCGATCAGACTCTCTCGAAAAAGATAACGATCTATCCGGATCCCAGAATTGATGTGGATGAGGCAGACAGAATTGCCCAGAAGGAAAGCTTTGCCAAGGCCTTGATTCTGTCGAAAAAAATGGGATTGACTGTGACAGCCGTCAAGAACATCACACGGCAACTGGACAAGATGCGGACAGAACTCGAAAAAAAGGAAGCGATGTCCGATGAAGTCCAGAATGCGCTCAAAAACTTTGAGGAGAAATGTAGGGATCTGGAGGATGAGGTTCTTCCTAAGGGTATCGGTCTACGGAGCTCTAGAGAGGAATCCATGAGAGGTGGTTCTATCGCTCGACGAATAACATCTATGGTCGGGAATCTTGGAGGATTCCCTTTTGCGCCGACTTCGACGGATATACATATACTGATAGAATTGGAAATGGCGATGGAAGAATATGTCGAGAGAGTGAACAGCATCATCGAAGAGGATATCCCTGCGCTCAACAAAACACTTGAGGCACACACGGTGAAGCCGATCAAAGCTCCCAAAAAGGTTGAATTAAGACTGTAGCGAGCTTGAGCATCAGATTGATGTTAAGACCAAGTCTTACCGGAATGACCGGGTGCTCAATTCTTTCTTTGTGTAAAAGTTTATCCGGAATGAAACCGATTTTCTGGGAATCATCATGCACGATTCATTCAGTGTGACTCCGATATTTTCACCGGTTATCATCCGGAAGATATAACGTTGCTCCTCGATATTCCAGGATTCATAGCCCGGAGAGAATCTCTTGCTGGGCCAGAGATCCATATCCCTGGCTTTTTCGCAGAGGATCTTGTCAGTTTGGCGAGCAACCTGCTCCACCGATTCTGAGCCAATGGCATCAAGGATCAGGGCCTTCATCAACTCGTCGTTTCTCATCAATTTTGCGCTTTCAGATTCTATCTGTGGCCCGATCGTACAGATACAGAGGGCAACTTTTTTTGCGAGCGCAAAGATCGGATGTCTGTTTGTCTCGGAGTAGTCAAGGATTCTGAAGATGGCTCTCGGATTCAGGAGTTCTCCGGATCTGGTTTTTGCCTCCTCTATCAAATCTATAACAGAAGGATTGATTCGATCCATTGATGTTCTATATCCAATGCGGACACAGATTTTTTGTGTCGGGATAGTTATCGCAAAAGACTCGAGTTTATGGAAGGCCTTTCTCCGGGAGTGTGGATTGGCCATAATTTTTGGCATCGATGATGTATTGAGCCATTCTGGCGAATAGATCTTTATCTGTCATCTCTACTCATTTAAAATGTTTAAGTCTCTAGTTTACTCTCTCTATTATATACAGGGAGGTGTGGATGTACATATTTTTGTGTTAGTAATTTTTGACTTCATAAACTGTTTTGTTTAAGCTGAAACTAATTCTCATATATATACGTATTTATTCATGTAATAGGAGGGAAAATGAAACCAAAGACTCTTATGCGAAGGGATTTTATTAAAACAGTCCTAGCCGGCATTCCCGCAGTCACACTGGATTGGGCCTCATTTCCAAGGGGAAAATCCACACAATCAAACGCCTATGAGTTCGACGCGGTTATCATCGGCTCTGGTTTGGGTGGGTTGAGTTGCGCAGCTGCTTTTGCCCGACAGGGCTTCAAGCCTCTTGTTATCGAGCAGCACAACATACCTGGCGGATATGCCACGACATTCAAGAGACCGGGTGGCTTTGTCTTTGATGTATCGCTCCATTCAACAACAGTCGGGGAAAGGGATGGAATCCACAATTTGATTCCTGGCTTTCCTGAGATCAAAGATGTGGAATTTGCACCGCATCACAACCTATACCGGGTGATCTATCCTGAGCACGATATCTCCGTCCCAATGAAGGATCTCTCTGTTTACATCAGGACATTAACTGGGCATTTTCCCGCAGAAAAACAGGGAATCGAAGAAATCTTCAAAGATATGCAAGGCTTGTTAAGGGATATCAATAAGATCTCTGGAGTTCAGGGACAAGTGGACATGTCCACCTTTCCCAAGGAATATCCTTTTTTATTTAATGCTTTCAACAAAACATGGGGAGATATGCTCGATGTCAGGATCAAAGATACCAAACTCAAAGCCATCATCTCATCTCTGTGGGGTTATTATGGTCTTCCTCCCTCCAAACTGTCGAGCTACTATTATGCCCTTCCCACGATCGGCTATCTGAATGATGGTGGCTACTACCCAAGAGGAAAATCCCAAAAGATCAGCGATGCCTTTGTAACGTTTATCGAAGGTCACGGCGGCAAAGTCCTCCTACGAAAGCGTGTGGAGCAGATATTAGTAAAGGATAATACCGCTTATGGTGTAAAAACGGCTGATGGGAATACCTACACTGGGAAGGTCGTAGTGTCTAACGCAAACGCCTACGACACCTTCCACTCAATGATAGAGAAGAGAGAGTCTTTGAAAAGGCTCTATGATCGAATGGAAAAGTTCAGCGTAAGCCTCTCATCGTTCCTTGTTTTTCTGGGATTAAAAAAGGATCTGATCGGAGAAATTGGGATTAAAGATACTGAGATTTTCTATAACACAGGATATGACATCGAAGCGGATTATAAGGCGTGCCTCCTTGCGGATTTTAACAATCCCGGCTATGGTTTAACGCTCTACGACAATCTCTATGAAGGGTACTCTCCTGAGGGGAAAAATACGATCGGGATCATTATCCTCCAGGGTTATGACCACTGGGAAAAATATGCCAAAGATTACTGGGACGGGAACAAGGAGGAATACCGCAAAGAGAAAGAGAGGATGGCCGATATATTGATAAATAAAGTCGAGGATACACTTCTTCCTGGTCTGAGCGATGCCATTGCGGTCAAAGAGATCGGAACGCCTTTAACCAACATCAGGTACACGAGAAACTATAGGGGGGCCATATATGGATGGGACCAGACTGTCGATAACTCTGGCAATAGAAGATTTCCGAACAGAACACCCATTAAAAATCTTTATCTCTCTGGTGCTTGGACAAGCCCGGGCCATGGTTATGGTGCGGTTATTCCCTCCGGCTTGCAGTGTTACGCAGAGATTATGAAGAGTTGGTAGGGACCGCTTCCCAAACGGTCCGTTACATCGGTCCATTCGGGGAATGGACCCTACATCGGTCAGCTCGGGGGCTGACCCGACATTGGAAAGTCCCAGTCCCGTCCAGCCCTTCTCACGGTTTTCTCCACCACACAATTGGGACATTCAATAACGTAATGTGATTCCTGCCATCACGGTTTTGGGGATGCTTACGTTGCCCTATAAAAGATAGCTATTTTTCACAAGTTATGGGATAATCTTCCCGGTTGGGATTTTGGCTAAGCTGACGGAGGACAACATGGTTGAGACCATCTGCCAACTCTTTATCAATACCATCAAATCTTATCCCAAAAAAGATTTAATTCTCTATAAAGTGAAGGGTCACTATACTCCCATTACTACAGAAGAGTTCGGTGAAAAGGTGATCAACTTTTCGCTCGGTTTGAAAGCATTAGGCTTGAACGCTGGCGATAAACTTATCATCCTCTCTGAAAACAGGCCGGAATGGACTATGACAGATGTTGCGACATTGTGTTTGGGGGGAATCACTGTGCCCATTTATACGAATCTCTCTCCAGAACAGATCAAATACATTATCAATGATTCCGATGCCAAAGTGGTCGTCTGCTCGAATGAGGAACTCTGGGGAAATGTCGAATCAATCAAGAGCGAATTGCCCTTGGTCTCTCATTTCATTACTTTACTGCCAGACGCACCAGAGGGGATGAAAACTTTTAACGATATCCTTGAAATGGGAAAACAGAAGAGCCAAGAGCAGCCAGAATTGTTCGATCAACTGGCGCTGACTGTGAAATCTAGTGATATTGCGTCCATCATTTATACATCGGGAACAACGGGCGAACCTAAAGGTGTCATGCTCACTCACAGCAATTTTATCAGCAATGTGACGTCGGTCTCAGGTATCCTTCCCATATCGCATAAAGATACCTCCTTGTCTTTTTTGCCTCTTTCGCACAGCTATGAAAGAACTGTCACGTTTGCCATGCTCTACAATGGCTGCACAATAGGTTATGTAGAGAGCATGGAGACAGTGGCAGAGAATATGCTAGAAGTAAGACCCACCATTATGGGCGCTGTTCCTCGGTTATTCGAGAAAATATACGCCAAGGTCATGGATAATGTCCTTTCCAGTTCAAACCTGAAGAGGAAAATATTCTTCTGGGCTCTTAAGACAGGAAAGGAATATGGTTTTCGAAATCTGGAGAATAAACCCATCTCAGGCATTCTTCGTTTTAAGAGGAATCTAGCTCACAAGCTAGTTTTTTCCAAGATCATCGAAAAAACCGGTGGAAGAATTATTTTTTTTGTAACGGGGGCCGCTCCGTTGTCCAAAGACATTGCAGAGTTTTTCTACGCCATGGGAATTGTTATACTCGAAGCGTATGGTCTCACAGAAACCTCTCCAGCAGCAACTTTTAACACTTTTGAAGATCTCAAATTTGGAACTGTCGGCAAACCTATACCTGGAGTAGATGTAAAAATCGCCGAAGATGGAGAGATCTTAATCAGAGGGCCGAATGTGATGAAAGGATACTACAAAAAGGACGAAGCGACCAAAGAATGCATTCAAGAAGATTGGTTCTATTCTGGAGATATCGGTTATCTGGATGAGGATGGATTTCTTGTTATCACGGATAGGAAAAAGGATATCATCGTGACTGCTGGAGGGAAGAATGTGGCGCCCCAGCAGATCGAGAACCTCTTAAAGACAAATCCCTATATTACTGAAGCTGTTACCATCGGAGATAGAAGGAGATTTATGTCGGCGCTCATCGTCCCTGAATTTGAAAAATTAGAAGAATATGCCAAGCTCAACGAGATTACTTACACAGACAGGTCTGACCTGGTGGCAAAAGACCAGATCGTCGATTTTGTGCTTTCCGAAGTGGACAAAAGGCTCAAGAATATTGCGCCCTATGAAAAGGTCAAGAAGATCGCTCTTCTTGACCGGGATTTCGAAATTGCCAAGGGGGAGATCACTCCCACTCTTAAGGTCAAAAGAAACATCATAGAAAAGGAATATGCAGACCTCATCGAATCTCTGTATGATGAATAGCAGGAAGTATCCTCAAATCCGTGATGAATGACGTTCCGAGGGCTTCAATTGGTACTCATCAGCGGACGGAAGATATTGCTCGGCTCCCAAAAAGCGGAGGAGCTAATTATCGCTATAGAGAAAGCCAAAAGGAAGACACATGAATGTGATAAGTCACAAGATTGATAGCTACACCGTTCAGATCTATGCCAGTGACCTGAAGGGAAGACGAACGCGCTGGGGAGATAAGATCATTCACATCTATTCTGGAGGCAAAGAGGTCGCTCAGGCGGTATTCGCAATAGAGGGGAGCAAAATCCCCGAGCCCTATTCTGCGGATGGTAAGATTTTCTATTTTGCATCCAGTTCACAGTTCGAATCCGTCCTCAGCCTCTTGCGAAGCGCGGACCCCGTTTATATCGCTTGGGAGCCCATTCATGACCCTAAAGAATCGAATGATGGGGATGCTTACTTTTTTACTGATCACGTTCTGAAAGATAAATGATAGCGATCATGAAAAATGTCAAAGACAAAAAAAATGTCTTACAAGATCTGCAATCGGTACGGAACATCGGTCCGGTTGCCGCGGCTGAGTTGTATTCTCTCGGGATTAAGTCATCTCAACAACTAAAACTTTCAGATCCTGAAGAGCTGTATGAACGCCTGAAAAAGAAAAAAGGGGGGAGGCTAGATAGATGTGTTCTCTATCAGTTCCGGGGAGCCATACAGGATATCCCATGGCCCAGCTGTAAAGATCCCGCGCGATAACACTCTACAAGAGAAAAAAAATCGCTTGAAATTTATCAGCTGTTTGAGTTTATAATGATACCGGCGGATAAAATCGGGATGGATTGGAGATATTTTTTCTGTAAGATCATCAGAGGATTTTGTGTTGTCGCATTCGGAATATTTTCTCTCATATTTCTGTCATCCATGATATTTTCAAGAAATGTTACGGATGCTTTGACTCAGAATAGGAACCCAACAGACGTTCTCAGGGATATCTATGAAGAAATCTCAGAACTTGAGCGCATCGAAAATGACAGTTTCATCAAAGGCGAATTCCATGTAAATTTGGATGGGAATGAGGAAAACAAGGAAGAACATATTGTCGTGTTGAATCATTTCGCTGCAGGGCAAGAAAAGATGCTGCTTCAGGTGACATACTTTGAGTCCAGAAGAATTAACAGCCCTGTAAAGTATGCCAAATATGTCCGGGAGATCGAATGTTGTATCCTGGGCGAGCGGATCGAGATCGAAAGGTGTGATTACAACGAAACAGAAATCGACTCTTTATTACCGGGAATTTTAGAAGGCATCCGCGACAAGAAAAAGATCCTCGATCTTATCAAGTAACCCGAATAATTCAGGTTGATTACCCTAAAATCTCTGAGATAAAAGAAATGCTGGCTGATTGGGGAAAAAAGCAAAGGGGTTTGAAGGAGGACTCAATCTCTGCCAGCCAGCCAACTGAGATTGAACTAAAAACATTATAACACATATTATATCGATTTCATAGGATTAACCGGTAGAAGATCAAAGAAAATCAAAATCTTGGGGAGGTCTGTTATGAAATGGAGATTGTACCGCAAACCATTGTTGAGAGCAATAATCCCGATTTTTTTCCTTTTGAACACTACTTTTCTTCTGGCTCAAGAAAAACTTGATACAAGAGCCAGCTATGATAAAGCGGAATACATGGTGCCGATGAGGGATGGAGTGAAGCTCTACACTCAAGTGTATACGCCAAAAGAAAAAACTCAAAAATACCCGATTATTCTTTTCCGAACTCCCTATTCCGTCCGTTATTACGGACCTAAACAATTCCGGCGAGTTTTTTTCAATGAAGCCTATACTCAGGAAGGTTTTATTTTTGTATACCAAGATGTCCGAGGAAAGTTTAAATCCGAGGGAGAGTTCATCGTGATGAAGCCACACAAAACAGCTAAAGAGGATCCTGATGATGTCGATGAAAGCAGCGATACCTACGACACGATCGAGTGGCTGCTCGAAAATATCCCCAATCACAACGGACGTGTCGGACAGATGGGCATTTCCTATCCGGGTTGGCAGACAGTTATGGGAATGATCGATGCTCATCCGGCACTCAAAGCCTCTTCCCCTCAAGCTTCACCGTCGGACATGTGGATCGGGGACGATTTCCATCACAACGGGGCCTTCCGTTTGATGTACACATTTGGATGGCTGTCTAATAATGCCAGAACAAGGCCTGGCCAGACAGAACAAAGCAGTGCTAGATTCAGTTATGGGACACCCGATGGCTATCGGTTTTTCCTCGAGCTCGGGCCGGTTTCCAATGTGGACAAACTTTATTTTCACAACCAGGTCCCCACTTGGAATGAGTATATGGACCATGGCGACTATGACGAATACTGGAAGGAACAGGACGTGCTCCAGTATTTGAACAATATCAAACACCCCATCCTGAATGTTGCAGGATGGTTCGACGCCGAAGATTTCTACGGGCCGATGAGCATCTACTACACGGTCGAGGCAAAGAATCCCGACAACAAGAGCATTCTTGTCGTTGGCCCTTGGCTGCACGGGGGATGGTCACGCATGGATGGGGATGCTCTCGGTAATATCCGGTTTGAGTCAAAAACCGGTGAATATTTCAGAGAAAAAGTCGAATTCCCGTTCTTTCTCTACCATCTTAAAGGAAAAGGTGAACTCAATCTTCCCGAGGCCTTGGTTTTCGAAACAGGCTCCAACCAGTGGCGCTCCTATAACCATTGGCCGCCGCAGGCTGCCGGGGAAAAAAATCTCTATTTTGGTCCAAATGGTAGACTCTCTTTTTCTCATCCTCTGCAAAACGCAGAAGATACTTTTGATACTTATATCAGCGATCCGAACAAGCCAGTGCCTTTTTCCGCAGAAACCCGGACATCACAAGGACACCTGTGGATGGTCGAGGACCAGAGGTTTGCCGCTTCACGTCCGGATGTTCTCGTTTATGAATCCGTCGTTCTGGATGAAGACATAACGATTGCTGGTCCTGTAATCGCTGATCTCTTTGTTTCGACCACAGGCACTGATGCCGACTGGATTGTCAAACTGATCGATGTTTATCCCGGTGATTTCCCTGACAACAAACCGAATCCTGCCGGAGTGAGGATGGGACATTTCCAGATGCTTGTGGGCGCCGATGCTTTTCGAGGAAAATACCGGAAAAGCTTCGAGAAACCCGAACCGTTTGTTCCGGATAAAGTAACTGAGATCAAATATGATTTGAGGGATAAATGCCACACGTTCAAAAAGGGACATCGAATCATGGTGCAGGTCCAGAGCACGTGGTTTCCGGTGATCGACCGGAATCCTCAGAAATTCGTAGATATCTACCACGCCAAAGAATCCGATTTCCAGAAGGCCACACACAGAGTTTACAGATCATCCGCACATAGCTCTCATCTTAAGCTGAGGATTTTAAAATAATTAGGAGAAGAAATCGATCCTATAATAGATAGCAATTATGATTTCGTAACTATCCTGGATTATTCACGAGTTGAGGTTGCCGTAGCGGCGAGGAAGCGGCCCATGAAGCTGTAGTGAACTACCGCGAGTGGGCTGCAATGAAGCCGATGTGGTGAGATCAGCTCGCCCGAAGGGTAAAGAATGCCGACATAGAATAAAAAAAATGTATGGAAAATGTGTTTAATGTCCTGCTTCAACAAGCCCATTGTAACTGGTATATATGAAAAGAGATAGATAATTGTGTCGGCAAATTTATGAATAATTCAGGCTATTTGAGGGAGGAGAAATGAAAAACCTTAATGGGATCTTCCCAGTGGCGATGCTAGGTTTGAGCATGGTTTTTATCTCATGCGGTAAACCGAGGCCTGCTGATATGGTTTTGCAGGGGGGTAAAGTCGCTACCGTGGATGAAAGCTTTTCAATACAGGAAGCCGTGGCTATCCGGGGGGATAAGATCGTTTTTGTAGGAAGCAACAAAGAGGCTCAAGATTTTATCTACCCCAATACCACTGTTATTGATTGTGATGGCAAGCTTGTCTTGCCCGGCTTGATCGATGCCCATGCTCATCTACACAGCCTCGGAGAAGAACTGACATCCCTCAGTGTTACAGGGACAAAGAGTTTCGAAGAGGTTATCGACAGCGTGGCTAAGAAGGCAAAGACGGTAAAGCCTGGAGAGTGGATTGTCGGAGGACGTTGGGACCAGAACGATTGGGAAGATACATCTTTTCCAATCCATGATCCTCTGAGTGCGGTATCTCCTGATAATCCTGTATTCTTGATGAGAGTGGACGGGAACGCGGCATTTGCCAATGCAAAAGCACTGGAAGTTGTGGGAATCGCAAAAGATACGCTGGATCCTTTTGGGGGTGTCATCGTCCGGAAAAAGAATGGGGAGCCCACGGGCGTTTTGGTCAACAGGGCTATGGATAGTGTGATTGCTGCTATTCCTGAGGACACCGAAGAGCAGTTTAGAGAAAAGTTCCTCAAAGCGGTCAATGCATGTTTGCGAGTAGGATTAACAGGTGTTCATGAGGCAGGCGTAGGCCTTCGTGCCATTGCCATGTATAAAAGTCTCATTGACGCAAGACAGCTTAAGCTCCGCGTGTATGCCATGCTCGGGGAGGAAACAAATCTCCCGAAGGATATAGATCTAGTGGAATATTTCAAGTCACACCGGATCGGGGAGTATGGCAATTTTATGCTTTCTGTAAGAAGTATCAAGCTTTTTTTTGATGGTGCTTTAGGTTCCAGAGGAGCTGCATTCTTTGAGCCTTACGCAGACGACCCTTCCAACTCGGGTCTATTGAGAATTCCCACCGATTACATATACTCGGTATCGAAGGCTGCCTTGGAAGCCGATATGGGAGTTAACACTCACTGTATCGGTGTTCGAGGGAACAGCCTCTGTCTGGATGCTTACGAGAGAGCTTTGAAGGAAAATCCCAAAGAGGACCACAGGTTCCGTATCGAACATGCTCAGATCGTAAGGCCTGAGGACGTCGAAAGGTTCGTTTCATTGGGAGTAATCCCGGCCATGCAGCCCACACATTGTACCTCTGATATGTACTTTGTTGAGGAGAGAGTCGGATCCGAACGGGCCGAAGGGGCCTATGCCTGGCGTTGGTTCATCGATAAGGGCCTTCTCATTCCGTGTGGTTCGGATTTTCCCGTGGAGTCCACCGATCCGTTGTTAGGTATCTATGCGGCAGTGACCCGACAGGACCCTGCGGGTTGGCCCGAGGGAGGGTGGCATCCTCTACAGCGAATGACCATCCAGGAATCGATCAAAGGATTCACGATCTGGGCCGCATACGGCGCTTTCCAGGAGGATGTCCTTGGCTCCATCGAAGTGGGGAAATATGCAGATTTTACCATCCTGGATAAAGATATTCTGGAATCCGATCCCAAAGAGATTTTGACAACAAATCCCGTTTACACGATCGTAGCCGGTAAGATCCGGTACCGCACAGAATAGAAAGGATTCTGTTTTTGATTCTGAATACTATGCGAGTTATGTCGATTATTCCTTTATTGACAAAGTCATGTTCACCTATTATTATTTTCACAAAACTAGGGAAATAGAATTATAACGCAAACGTCTGGAGGTAAACGCATGGCAACATTGACTGAAGCACAGGAAAGAAGTTGGGGAATGTTCTGCCATCTTGCGGCATTGGCAGGGTATATCATTCCTTTTGGAAACATCATCGGTCCACTGATCATCTGGTTGATCAAAAAAGATGAATCAGAGTTTGTGGCAGATCAAGGAAAAGAGTCGCTTAATTTTCAGATCTCGATCTGCATCTATGCAATTATTGCAGGATTGCTGATCCTTATCGTCGTTGGAATCTTCCTGTTGATCGCTGTAGGAATATTCAGCTTGGTGATGATTATCATAGCCACTGTAAAAGCAAGCAATGGAGAGAAATACCGCTATCCACTCACCTTGAGGCTCATTCAGTAAACACCCGCTCCTATTCAGAACACAAGAGATACAGATTTTCTGTATCATGAAAAAGAACTGAACATTGCCAACAGGTGTGTTTTTTGAGATATCTGTGTGATTACGTATTAAAGAATGGGGAGTTTATATGAATAACAAAAGGATTCTTATCGTTTTTTTAATTATGTTTTTAGTGCTGATTGCAGGCTATTTTATCTATACCTCTTTTTTTCTTAAACCAACGAGCAAGTACGCCCAAGAGTATGAATGGACCATCATAAATGAATCCTACATACCCAAAGATCAGGTTGAAGATTTTATCAAACAAGATGCCATCGCCAAGAACAATCTCCCCGTAAATATCATCAACTATGGTGACGATCGATCCATTCTCCGCAGGTTCAGAGGAAAACGTTTTGCCGGTCCTTCCGAAGCGCAATTGCAGATGATGTTCAAGGGGCTTGAAGATTGGAAGCTTGTGGATATCCAATACAAGACAGAAAAGGATCAAGAGATCCGACGGACAGTTCTCTACGTTTATTTGAATGGCGAGTGGAGTGTGGGTGACAGCGGCGAGCTGACCAAGTGAACAAGGTCATTACAGATTTATAGAGTTCTCACCAAAAGGAGTTTTCCTATGGCGCTTGTATCCTGTCCCGAATGCAGCAAATCAGTGAGCGATATCACTTTTACTTTGTGCTTCATTATGATAGTGGCTCTAGGATTTTCTTTTATAAGCTGCGCCAAAAAGACTTCGAAAGACTATCCCATAAAACCTGTTTTATTCACAGAAGTGCAAGTGAGGGATGAATTCTGGCAGCCTCGTATGGAAACTAACCGCCGAGTCACGATCCCGTTTGCCTTTAAAAAGAGCGAAGAAACGGGGCGTATCGATAACTTTGCCAAAGCGGGTGGCCTGCTGCCGGGCGAGTTTGAGGGCCGGCGTTACAACGATTCCGATGTTTTCAAGATCATGGAGGGAGCGGCCTATTCGCTCACGATCCATCCTGATCCAGAGCTGGAGAAGTATATGGATGACCTCATCGTCAAGATCGCCGCCGCTCAGGAAGAAGACGGATATCTGTTCACCACAAGGACGATCGATCCGGATAATCCTGCCCCAGGTTCAGGTGAGAAAAGGTGGTCGAACCTGGCCTCCAGTCATGAGCTCTACAACGTGGGGCATATGTATGAGGCAGCTGGTGCCTATTACCTGGCGACAGGGAAGCGAAATTTTCTGGATGTCGCCCTCAAGAGTGCGGACCTCATCGCTCGTGAATTTGGTCCCGGCAAAAGACAGGATTTTCCCGGCCATCAAGAGATCGAGATCGGGCTTGTCAAGCTATACAGACTGACAGGGGAGGAGAAATACTTGGGCTTGGCCAAGTTTTTTCTGGATATGAGGGGACCAGGGCAATTTGGTAAGAAATTTGCGGATGACTCTGATTTTTCGATCTACAATCAGGACTGGTACTATCAAGCCCATATGCCGGTCGTCGAGCAGACAGAAGCGGTGGGTCATGCCGTCCGTGCGACATACATGTATTCCGGGATGGCGGATGTCGCCGCCCTCACAGGAGATAAAGACTATATAAAGGCCATCGACCAAATCTGGGAAAATGTCGTTTCCAAAAAACTGTATGTGACTGGCGGAATCGGTTCGTGCCATGAGGGTGAGGCCTTTGGCGCCAACTATGAACTCCCCAATGCGACGGCTTATAATGAGACCTGTGCCGCCATAGGCAATGTCTTCTGGAATTATCGGTTGTTCCTGCTGCACGGAGATGCGAAGTACATCGATGTGCTGGAGCGTACACTCTACAATGGATTGATATCGGGGCTTTCTCTCAGCGGCGACCTATTTTTCTATCCAAATCCCTTGGAATCGAATGGAAAATATCCATTCAACCAGGGGGAATCCACACGGAAATCCTGGTTCGACTGTGCCTGTTGTCCTGTTAACCTGGTGCGTTTTCTTCCTTCGTTCCCTGGATACGTTTATGCTCACAAAAAGGATGCTCTCTATGTCAACCTCTTTGTGGCCGGGCAGGGAAGGGTCGATCTGGGTGAGAATCTTGTTGAGGTGACACAAGATACGAGCTATCCCTGGGATGGGTCTGTTAAAATTTCCATCAACCCGGAAAAGGAGAAGGACTTTTCTGTGTATGTGCGCATTCCTGGATGGGTACGTAATGATCCTCTTCCCAGTGATCTGTATTATTTTTTAAATCCCCAAGAGGCACAAGTCACGTTACGTGTCAATTCTGCTGCAGTGGATATGGATATTGTAAAAGGTTTTGTGCACATCCACAGAAAATGGCAGAGGGGTGACATGATCGATCTTAATCTTCCGATGATAGTCCAGCGTGTTGGTGCACACGAAATGGTGGAGGAGAATCGGGGAAAAGTGGCATTGCAGCGGGGACCGCTTGTCTATTGTTTTGAAGGAGTTGATAACGGAGATCGAGTTTTAGGTTGTGCTCTACCCGATGAAATGGAATTCTCAACCGAATTCCACCCTGACCTATTGGGCGGAATCTGCGTGATCAACGGGAATGTTACGGATGGCTCAACGCCAATCACGGCCGTTCCTTACTATGCCTGGTCTCATCGCGGGATAGGGGAGATGGCTGTCTGGTTACCCCGCAAATAGTCTGGAATTCTTTCCAGCCCGAGTGACTGCTGCTACGGGCATTCCTGATGAACCTCTCACTTATTATATGGGCACGCCAGGGGGTGGCGTGTGGAAGACCACAGACGCCGGGGCCACATGGACGCGTTTGGAGGGGGGACTGCCAGATGGCGTCGTAGGCCGCGTCGGTATCGCTGTCTCGCCGGTCAATTCAGACCGGGTTTGGGTGATCCAAGAATCGGTGGACAAGACAAATGGTGGGATATACATATTAAAACCACCTTTTTTGTGTCTTATTTCCATGGATGATAAATATCTCAATCCCTGTATCGATAGGTAAGATGTTGTATGATATAATAAATACAACAGATACCAAATGATCACAAATCCGAAGAAACTCCGGAAATTTGAGCAAAACCTCCTTAAAACGGAGACAACAAGCATCAGTCAAAAATTTCGTCTGATGGATGAAATGTTTAAAGAGGCACGTTCTCTTCGTGTCTTCCCCCTCAAGAATCCTTTGGAAGGACTTGAAACTGATATCAAAGTCGCGAAGGTCGTAAACAGTGTTCGAAAATCTACTTAAAAAAATAGCAACTCAGCTGCTCAAACAAAATATTCCGTATATGATTATTGGGGGACAAGCCGTTTTGGTTCACGGAGAACCCAGGCTAACCAAGGATATTGATGTGACTCTGGGCATTGGCGCGAATGAGTGGAGAAGAATGGAACAGGTGATTCAAGAGAGTGGCTGGCAATATCTTACCAGTGACGTTGAGGATTTTGTGAAAGAGACTATGGTGTTGCCTGTGAAGGACAAGGAAAGTGGCATCCGAATTGATTTTATATTCTCTTTGTCTCCATATGAGAGACAGGCCATCGGTAAAGCCATCGATATAGACTTGGGGAGTGTCGCCATCAAATATGCTGCTCTGGAAGATGTGGTGATCCATAAAATTGTCGCCAGGCGTCCAAGAGATATCGAGGATGCAAAAAGTGTCCTGTTGAAGAATCCAGATTATGATAAAGAATATATTAGAGAGTGGCTTGGTGAATTCGACAAATCATTGGAAGAGAATTTTATAGAGACCTTTGAGTATATAGAGGAACAGATAAAACAAGAATCGTAAATACCTTTTTGGTGGGGGTGATTCAACAATCAATAATTTTTGGTGATATTGTCTTGAGTGCCGACATCTGTTATCTATGAAATACAAATCTAAACTATCTCATAGCATCTTAAAAACGGAAGATTTGAAACGGCTCTTCATCCGGCCGGCCAGGAGAAATGTGAAGCTCGGGATTTTTGCCGAGTTTCATGATCGTACATCCAAAAGTACTCCTGTTGTTGATGATTTCCCGGTTGCTGAATACGTCTTTGAGCGTGTCGACATCAATATGGATTGAATTATCCTTAAAAATATTTTGTAGGAATTCGAATCTAGGACATGGGTGTTTGTAGTTTTCTGGGGAAACACCCTTAGATTTTAAATACTTTTCAAATCGGGCAGTGTAATTCATATTGATCAAGGGATGGTTGGTGTGATAGGTAAACAAGGCATTCTCAAAAGGAATAAATTTGCTGACATGGGTGGTCGAACACTCGAAACTTCCTATCTCCTCAGCACCGCCGATCATGTAGTTCTGCGGAGCCCCTTGCTTGATGGATTTTATAAATTGGACAGCCTCAGCATAAGTTCTGCACCGCAAGATCCCCCTGATAACAAAGGCGACAGGAAGCCCATCTCTTGAGTTTTCCAGCTGCTGAACAGTATTGACGACCACTGCCACCGAATGATTGTTTATGCCATTGGCCGCGGGCCGCGATAAAGCCCGGGAAAGTGAATAAAAAGGTTTCTGTGTCTTGCTCCGGCTCTTTGATGTGTAGAAGGGTTTGGAAGCCATGGTAAAACGTGGGTATATCGAGATTTTGCGCAACCACGGCTGGGTGCTTCTCTGTTTTATCAAGTCCGACGGTGGTACATTTTTCAGCCCGGATGTCTCTTCCGAGCACCCAAATTTCATCCACGAGTTGAAAGGCAAACACCACATCAAAGTCTATGCCCGCTCCTTCGGAGATCCCCTTAAGTTCGTCCCAGAGTTCCGGAGTCCATTCCTTGATGGACTTCTGAAAATTTGTGGCGGCAAGGAATTTCCTGAGGAATACATCAGCTTCTGTTTTGTAGGTCCTCTGGATATCCTCTTTCCACAATGTGATCAATTCATGGATTTCCATTTTTAAGGCTGAACCATGCTGTCGGCCTCTCTCATAAGGTGTTCCCTCAAGCACAAACACTTTCAGATTTCCTTTGGTGATTAAAGAGGTTTGTTGACTACAAATAAGGGTTGTGAGCAAAGGGAGGATCAGAATAATAGAAAGCAAGACAAAAGAACACTTTTTCATGCAGGTTCTCCTTTTATGAATAAAAGAATAATCATTATTTAAAAGGGAGTCAAACCTAAGAAAACCTATTGGAAACCTCTGCGTCCCGAATTGGGCTGTCTATGAAAACGGGACAACCATATATGAGATGATATCGCTTAAAGGCAACAATCAGGCTGCTGACTCCACCTTGTTCCAACCTCCCCCGGAATATTTGAAGAAAAATTGACAACTTTGACAATTTTAGGATGATTGGAAATGCTTCCTTATTGATCAGTCCAGCATTTTATAAAAGAAGAAGTGGATGTCCGAATTCGAACACCCTGTGTTGCTTAAGCGGACAATATTAAGACAGCATTTATCCAGTTA
>CAZXJE010000017.1:0-21729 GCA_964640835.1 uncultured Eubacteriales bacterium | reverse complement strand
TATATTAATAGTTCCAATGTGAAGTTGCACGGAGCAGTTATTGTTTATGTAGAATGAATGAATCTCTTGATAAAACGTCTCGGTTTGACACTCTTCCGTTAAAGCATTATCTTATACAAGCCTGTACGATCTTAATGTTAGGGTGGGACGGGTCGGATCGTAATAAATCCAGGTTTATAAAAATTGGACATAAAAATCAGAGAGTTGTAACGAATGAAGTGTCCGAAATGTCAGTCAGAAAACCATGAGGATTCGCGCTTCTGCAGCCAGTGCGCAACGTCTTTAGTGACTGCTGCTGACAAACCCTCTGAGGCCGCAGCCGACAAACTCCCAAAAGCCGCAACAGGCGAACCCCCTGAGGTTGCAGAAGACCAACCAGCTGAAGATGCAAAAGCCCAATCCCGCGATACCTCACAGGTTGAATTCAGTGACGCGACCAGAACTATAGAACTAGCTACGCGGAGCCTTGAAAAAGGAACGGTCATTGCCGAAAAGTACAGGATCGTCGAAAAGTTGGGCGAAGGGGGCATGGGCATTGTCTACAAAGCCCTGGATATGACACTCAACCGGGATGTGGCCCTCAAATTTCTCCCTCCGGAATACACCAGAGACAAAGATGCACAAGAACGTTTTGTCCGCGAGGCAAAGGCTGCATCGGCGCTCGATCATCCCAATATCTGATCTGCACTATCCATGAGATCAACAAGACAGAGGATGAACAGGTCTTCATCGTCATGGCTTACTATGAAGGACAGAGTCTCAAAGGGAAGATCAAGCGAGGTCCCATGAAGCAGAGGGACGTCATCGACATCGCTCTTCAAGTGGCACAAGGAATTTCGGCTGCGCATAAAAAGGGGATCATTCACAGGGATGTGAAACCCACCAACATCATGATCACAAACGAGGGTGCTGCAAAAATCCTGGATTTTGGGATCGCAAAACTCAGCGGACAGGGGGGGCTGACCCGTCCTCTGTCAACAGTGGGCACTGTGTCGTACATGTCTCCCGAGCAGGCCCGTGGAGAAACGGTGGATGTCCGGACAGATATCTGGTCGTTGGGCATTGTTATGTATGAAATGATAACCGGACGGCTTCCCTTTAAGGGGGATAATACACAGGCTATTTTGTACCCTGTGATGAATGAAGAACCCAGGTCCGTGAAAGATCTCCGATCTGAAATTCCTCCAGAGTTGGAACATATCATACAAAAGGCTCTTGTCAAAGATCCCAAAAAGAGGTTTTCTTCCGGACGGGAATTAGCTGTAGAACTTGAGGATTTAAAAACCCGGTTGACTTTGGGGACGGTTCCGGTTTTTAGACCCAAATACTTTTTTAGGTCGCGTAAGCGAGTGATGATCGCTGGCGCGGCCTGTATGTTGGTGGTTGTAGGGATTTTTATCGCCTGGATACTGACACGGCCCAGCCTGGCTTTTGAGGAACGTGACAAGCTGCTCATAGCAGATGTCGATAACCAGACAGGTGAAGCTGTATTCGACCTGGCATTGAGGACAGCGATCGAAGCCGACCTCCAACAGTCGCCCTTCACCCGGATTTTCGATAAGAGTGAGGTCGCAGAAACTCTCCGCTTAATGCGTAAGGATCCAGCCTCCCGGATTGATGAAGAGTTGGGCATAGGGATCTGCCGATTTGCTGGTGTGCGTGCCTTGATACTTCCCCGGATCCTTTCGGCAGGGGAGGCCTATGAGCTGCAAGCGATATTGATCGATCCTGGTAAAATGCGGCATGTAGATAGGATCCGCGTGACTGCACTCGGCCAGGAAGAGGTCCTTCTCCATGCGATCGATGAGTTGGCGCGTGAAGTCCGTTCCCGGTTGGGAGAA
Organism: uncultured Eubacteriales bacterium; assembly: GCA_964640835.1. GTDB lineage: Bacteria > Acidobacteriota > Aminicenantia > Aminicenantales > Aminicenantaceae > WTAW01. Next base: position 19,888 of record CAZXJE010000017.1, on the reverse strand, counting down.
TCCATAGGTTCGATCGAAGAGGCGGATGTGCCTGTGGTGAAGGTGACAACTTCATCTTGGGAGGCGCTCCAGTATCTGGCGATGGGGCAGGAAAAGCGGAGGGCGGGTCAGTTTAAAGAGGCGGAAGGATTTTATAATCTGGCCATCGAGAAAGATCCGCATTTTGCCTCGGCAAAAGGATCTCTAGGATTAATTCTCATCCAGTTCTTGAATCAGAAGGAAAAAGGCCAGGAGATGCTCCGGCAAGCTTTGCAGGATGCAGAGGGCCTGCCACAGCAGGAATACCTCATGATCAAAGCTGTCAACAGGTGGTATGTGGACGAGGATTTTAACGGAGCTTTGGAGGAATATCGCTTGGTCAGAGAACTCTACCCTGACCTCTGGACCGCTTACAATAATCCCGGTGTTATCCTCAGAGGGCTCGGCCAGTTTGATGATGCCATCACCATGTTCGAAAAGGCCGCAGATCTTTCTCCTCGAGGAAGCACACCTCTTGCAAATCTATGGTTTACACATCTGAATTATAAGAAAGATCCCGGTGCAGCTGAGGAAATTGCGAAGCGATTGATAGAGCTTGGGCCTGAGATCGCTTACTGCCATCATTTTTTGGGGTACAGTCTAGCAGCACAAGCAAGGTATGAAGAGGCATTAGACGCCTACAGGAAAACTATCGAGATCGAACCGAACCATCCTTATGGCAGGCCTAATCTGGCTCATCTGTTGCTTGCTACGGGCAGAGCTGAAGAGGCTATTCCGCATTATCGCGAAGTGCGCGTGCTCGTCAGCCAGGGACAGATACACGGGACTTATGTGAGCTCCAGTTTAGACTTGGCCATCGCCACCAAGTTTGCTGGAGATGAGGAAATGGCAAAAAAAGTGGCTGCTGAGGGGAAGGAAGCCCATCTAAAAACTATGGAAGAGATGGGCCCGAATGTACAACTCCTCTTAGTTTTGGCACTTCTTGATGTTGTTGGTGGAGACCTTGATGAAGCAGAGGAGGCCGTAAGAAAAGCCCATGAGTTGGGAATAAACGATCCCTATTCGATGATGAATCTGGCCGAATATCACGCTCTTTTAGGAAAAAAGGGGCAGGCCATAGAAGAGCTTAAGCATGCCTTTGAATTGGGCTACTCTGATCCCTACTTCCCTATGATCATTCCGGCATTCCAGCCCATTCGATTCGAACCGGAGTTTAAAATCCTTTTTGCGGGAAAAGGTGATGTATTGAAAGAGAATCCGGAATAAAATCCGAGAAAGAATTTCATAATAGAAAAGGATATCTCCGAAAAATATTCTTAAATCAATATAAATATACTTTATTATACTTATCTATCCCGCACATCTGGTAATTTAACGGTTTGTAACGGAGAGAAAAACGAAAATTGTAATTCCGCTTGAAGGTCATAGTGTATGATGTTGATATTCGGGAATTGCTCCATACCCGGCACATAATCATTTTGAGAAAAGCCTCGAAAAAGAATCAGAAAAAAGGAATGTAAATTCCCACAAAGATAGACCGGCCAAATATGGAATAGGTATTGCTCCGCATTGAATAATCGCTGCTGTACTCGTAGCGCAGAGTGTTCTGCCGGTTGAGCAAATTCGTGATCCCGAAATAGAATACGATCAGTCTTTTTTGAATGGTGAAATTCAAGCTTCCGTTAATGTCCAGCCTTTGGTAGGAAGGATATCTCTGGCTGTACGGATCGCTCCAGATTGGGATGTAGGTGTTATTATCGTCGTTCCATTCTCTCCCCAAAAGAGGTGTGTATGGCAAGCCTGTCGCATAGGAATACCTTATGCCCAGCGTCCCAGCGCTAAACTTGTATCGGAAAATCCCAGTAAACGAGTGGATGATTTCATGCGGTGATGTGGTCAGGGTCAAGATATCATTTTCTTTTCGCTTGGAACTTAAAAAATTATACACAAGGAACACATCGTACTTTGGACGCATCCATTTGATGTATAGCTCTGCTCCTCGGGCAAAACCCTTACCGTTATTACTGATAAGGTTTCCCTGATAAAGGAAAAGGTTCCAGTACTCTTTATTGTATAAAGAAACCCGGAAATTTAAGTTATCACTGATCCTGTCATAGGTCAGCGAAAGATGACCGGCCTGTTTTGCCCGTAGATCATGACTTTGAAGTGTGAAATAGTCTCCATATTGATGGTGAAAACCTGCGGAGAACCTCAAAATGTCGTTTGGTGTTAGGAAATAGGCCAAGGAGAGTCTGGGATCGATATTCACATCAGTTTCATTAATTGACAGGGCATAAAGTCTTCCGCCCAGGGTAAAGTAAAATTTATCGGCGACTCTGAATTTGTCACTGAAGTAGAGTCCATACCGTGTTCCGTCTGCTGCAGATTTTTCAGACAGATCTTCTTCCAATTCATACGAAATATCGAGATTTCTTTTCTGGATATCTACGCCGAATTCGAGGTAATGTCTTTTCAGGTCGAAGGATGTGTCCCATCTGGCTTGTAGAACAGTGTCTTCGAACTCCTTCTGAAATATGTCTACAACCTTGTAAATCGCCTGATGATTCACACGAGAAAACGTTAGCGTGGTGACCAGATTTTTGGCAAGACTGGAGGTCAGAGAGAAACCTGCAATTTTATTCTTGGATGCGGTGCTAAATCCGTTGTCATGAGCAAAATCATAGTTGTCCATTAGACCCAATATTCTGAGACTTGTTGCTCTGCTCAGATTGAAATTCAATTTTACGAAAACATGCTCGGTTTCAAACTCGCTTTCCCCTCTATTGTTGATCTTTGTCATTAAAGCGGAATGTCCCCTGTTGTAGCTTGCGAGTAAACTTCCCGCCTTTTTGATGGGAAGTCCGATATAGCTATTTAATCCCAAAATCGAGAGCCCGATTCCTCCTTCACTCAGAGGGAGGTTGTCTTTCGCGGTGATGTTCATGACTCCGGAGAGAGCATCTCCATACCTCGTGTGAAAGCCTGAAGTGGATACACTGAAACCTTGGATAACTTGGTTATCGAATATGCTGAAATAGGCTTCATGAAGGGAACCGGTGAGAAAGGGGTGAACAATTTCGATCCCGTCAAAATAATAAGCCACTTCCTCGGACGAACCTCCCCGGATCAGCAAGCTGGAAGAATCAGGAAGGGAATTAACACCCGGCAGGATTTGAGAGGCATACACAGGATCTGCGGCTGCCCCGGGAAGAGTGTAGACATCCATTTTATCCAAGGTCACGGTTTTTTGGGATCTGTCCTCGGAGAGCAAGCTATCGGCTGTGACCACAACTTCGTGAGAGGGAAGGGGCTCCAGTTCGAGCTCGATCAGATTTATTTCACCGATTTTAGCCTCAACTTCCTTTTTTTTGTAACCGAGCTGGAAGACTTCGAGAATGATAGGTATTCCGGTAGTTCTTGACTCCAGGACGAGCTTGAAAGTCCCATCATAATCCGCCGAGCTTCCGATATCAGTGCCTTTGACCGATATATAAGAAGGAAGTGGATCTTTCGTTTCCTTATCTATGACTTTTCCTTGGATGATGATCTGGGATTGCGCATTGAGGTTGCAGAAACACAGGACAAGCAGGATAATAAAAAAGAGAAAGTTTTTTGCCATATGTCTATCTGATGTTATTGTGTGTCCCACCTTTGTCATTAGGCAATCCAAGGGCCGAAGCTATCCCCCGGGATTATTTTTCGATCTTTCGCAACTCTTCTATGGCCAGCCCGAATACAGGATTGGTTTCGAGTGCCTTTTTAAAAAGTCCCGCTGCTCTATCACTCTCTCCTTTTTGGTTGTAAGCCATACCGAGAAACGTATACGCTTCGTCTTTTCCCCAGGAGGGTTTCATAGAGTCTTTGATGTCTTCTTTGTCGAAAAGCTCGATACTTTCGCTCAGTGTTTTAATGGCAACATCCGGCCCTCCTCCGTATTCCTCGGGTGTAAAAAGGTCCGACATGCCTTTGAGTAAATGAATCCGGGGATTCTCAGGATTTTTCTTTACAGCTTCGCCGAAATACTGGAAAATCTGAAAGCCCAAAGACATTGCTTTCTCATTGTGAAGGGCGATTTCGAAACCCAGCATACTGGCATACAACGCATCGAGCTCTCCGAATGTTGGGGCCATATCCATGGCTTTTTCCAAATAATTCTGGCTTTCTTTGATGAAAGCCTCTGCTCTGGCCATTTCTGTTGATGCAAAATAGTAATTTGTTAGCCGGTAATCACACAATGCGATGTAATAAAGAAGATATAAACTTTCCTGTTTTTCCTTTGCCAGGAGCCCGAGGAGGCCATCTCTCGCTTTTTTAATCGGCTCCGGATCCCACGTGTCCAATCCTTTTTTCATGAGCTCCTTAGCCTCTTTTATTTTTTGCGCTAGGGATGAATCGATCTCCGGAGAAGAAGCAGCTTCAGCCTTTTTTGATATTTTTGTTGTGTTCTCTGATCCTTGTGAAGATAGAACGAAAAAGAAAGCGAGTAGGAAACAGATGCCTAAAGAGATTAATTTTGATGTGAAAATTTTACTCATTCGCTCCTCCTATAGTTTTATGGGGTGCTACGTATGATTTTTTCTAGGTTCTCCAGATATTCTTTAAAGGCCTGACGGCCCTTCTCTGTCATCTGACACAAAGTCTTTGGCTTCTTTTTGGCAAATTTTTTCTTGATCCTGATGTATCTCTCTTTTTCCAGGAGGCTCAAGTGTGTGCTGAGATTCCCGTCCGTCAGTTTTAGTCTTTCCTTGAGATAATTGAACCCCACTTCCTCAGAAGCCATCAAGATAGACATAATGCCCAGCCGGGCTTTCTGATGAATGGCCTTGTTGAGTTTAACGGCTATGTGTTCTTCCATTGTTTATTGATGACCAATCCTGTGAGGATCAAACCCACGCCGAAGAGAATTCCCAGAATGATGTCGCAGTATTCGAGAAAGTAAACGGCGCAGATAATCGAACCGACATATCCAATAGCTCCCATGTAAAGCATCCCTCTGTAGAACATAAGTCCGATGATGAGATATCCTGCAGAGACGACGAGCAGCATAACGATGGAAATATATTGGTTCGAGAGGGAAGGGAGCAGGGCTATTAAGGTCGCCAGTGTATAGCCCAAAAACAAAAGAGGTATCCAGAATCGGAGAAAATATCGCAAATAGTCATGTTGAGCCCTGATAGGTTCTGTTTTAAGATTTCCTCTTGCCACAAGGAAAGTGGCGAATCCGGCAACAACAGCTAATCCCATCCACCAGACACCCATCAATGGGCCATGGGGGATAAGAAGCCTTTGACCGGCCACGCCTACAAAACAGAACACCCCCCAGATAATACATATCCAGCCTCCTCCATATTGGCCAACATGTTTTTTTGTCTGGATGACTAGGTGTTTGATGAGTTCAATGTTTTCCAGTGCCTCTTGTCTTTTGTCTTCGTTCATTTTGTCCTCTTTATTTTATGGGTTCTATCATTGTGGCACAAAGTACTTTGAATTACAAAGTAAAATATAAGTCTTTTTTGCACCGATGTCAAGTTTTTCGGAATTTTTTTTTAATTGGTGGTCAATGGCCTCAAAGGTACAGTCCTTTTGGGCAATGTAAGTGTTTAATCCACAGAGATGAAAAAGCAAGCCTTTTCTGGTATAAAGAACTTAGCAAAAAGGATCTTTGAAGGAGAAGACATGAAACTAAAGTTTATGCCTTGCCAATTTTAATTTAACGTAAAATAGATTATGCAATGAGACAAAAACAATCGGATAGTATTCACATTTTCAAAGAATGAACGAAAGAGCGACTCCAGAGCTGAGGAGGGCGATTGGCCTGCCCCACGCGACTGCTATGGTGGTGGGCATTATCATCGGTGCCTCTATTTTTGTCCAGCCTTCTGAGATCACCGGACAGGTGCCTTCTGTCCCCGGGGTCTTTCTCGTTTGGCTGATCTCGGGCGTGTTGACGTTTTTCGGCGCTCTTGTATGCGCAGAACTGGCCTCCATATTCACTGAAACCGGGGGGGTCTATATCTATTTAAAGGAGGCTTACTCACCCCAGGTAGGATTTCTGTGGGGATGGGCGATGTTCTGGATCATGCATTCTGGGATCATAGCAGCCATCTCTGTGATCTTTGCCCGATATGTTGCATTCTTTTATCCTCTGGGAGATGTGGGGATCAAGGTGGTTGCCATCACTGTTATCCTTTTACTCTCGATCATCAATTATCTGGGGGTCAAGCAGGGGAGCAGGCTGCAATTGCTCTTTACTCTAGGCAAAGTTTTTGCAGTCGTTTTTATCATCGTGGCCGGATTTATTCTTGGGTCACGTGTGTCCGAGCATTTTGTGGCTGGTGGCCTTACCGATCAGAGTGTTTCCCTCCACAGCTTTTTTCTCGCTCTCGTAGCCGGTTTGTTTGCATTCGGGGGATGGCACATGGTCACCTACAATTCCGAGGAGACCATCGATCCCCAAAAAACCATTCCACGGGCTCTAATGTTGGGAACTCTGATCGTCACTCTCTGTTATATCGCAATAAATGCTGTGTACATGTATGTATTACCTCTGAACAAGGTTGCTTCTTCCACACGGATCGCTGCCGATGCTGCTAACACTTTGATCGGATTTGGCGGTGGCGCCTTCATGTCGAGTTTGGTGATTTTCTCGACTTTTGGGGCCTTGAACGGGATCATCCTCTGTGGCCCGCGCGTGTACTATTCTATGGCTCAGGATGGGCTCTTGTTCCGGTGGGTGGGCGATATCCATCCCAAACACCGGACACCCTATAAAGCCATATTTCTTCAAGCCATATGGTCTACGGTCCTTGTGGCAACCGGCACTTATCGAGTTTTATTCACTCGTGTTGTCTACACCGAGTGGATCTTCTTTGCGCTCATGGCGTTTGGCCTGTATGTGTTTCGACGGAGACCGGGTGTCATCCGCAGCTATAATATATGGGGATATCCTGTGGTTCCTGCCATTTTTATCGTTTTCTCTCTGGCTGTTGTGGTCAATCAGCTTGTCTCAGATCCCAGAGAAAGCCTTTTCGGGCTTTTCATTGTGTTGTTAGGCGTGCCTGTGTATTATCTATGGGTAAAAAGAAGCTCAAAGGAGCATGAGCCATGACTATAATCGATTGCCACAATCATTTTTTTCCACCTCAATATCTCGAAGCGATCCAATCCGGCCCCAGTAACGTGAAGGTAACCTTTGATGCAGAGGATAATCCACTCCTTCATTATCCCGGTGATTACAATATCGTGGTTCCCGAGCACAGGGATATCGTACGCCGTGCTGAGGTTCTAAAAGAAGTTGGTGTTGACAAGCAGGTGTTGTCCTTCACGACACCGGGTGTTCACATCGAGTCTCCTGAGCGGGCAGTTGAGCTGGCACGAATGGTGAATGACGATTTCGCGGAGATAGCGAAGGATTACAGTGATAGATTTTCGGCCTTTGCCACTCTACCTATGAACGATCCTGAAGCCTCTGTTGTGGAGATGGAACGGGTCTATGTTGAGCTTGGTTTTAAAGGCGTGACTCTTTACAGCAACGTCAACGGCGTAGAGTTGAGCGATGAGCGTTTTTGGCCGCTTTTCGAAAAGGCGAATGAGCTGGGGATTGTGTTCGATATACATCCGTCATTTCCTGTGGGAGTGGAAGTGATGACCGATTACTGGCTTATGCCATTGGTCGGATTTCCATTCGACACAACGCTGACCGCAGCAAAGTTGGTCTTCAGTGGGATCGTCGAACGCTATCCCAGGATCGAGTGGATCCTGGGACATCTTGGTGGGGCCATACCGTATCTGGTTGAAAGGTTTGACAGGGGATTTTATGCGTTTAAGGAATGCAGGGAACACATCAGCAAGCCCCCCAGCGAATACCTTAAAGAATTTTATTATGACACAGTGAATTTTGATACAAAAGCTCTGCGGCTTGCCATCGAGTTTGCAGGAGCTGACCATCTTGTTGCGGGGAGCGATCACCCGCACCAGATCGGCAGCCTCACGAAGATGAAGAGCAGCATCGAAGAGCTGGATATTTCGGACGAGGAAAAAGCTGCGATCTTCGGTGGGAATGCCGCTATCTTGCTGGGACTCTAAAAGGGCCAAAAAAAGCAGGTGTGCCTGTTCCATGTAGGGACCGTTTCCCAAACGGTCCGCTCGGGGAGCAGACCCTACATTTGAAAAAAGGGGACAGGCTACTTTTTTAATTACCTCTGGAAAAAGTAGCCTGTCCCCATATCCGTTGACATTATGTTAGACCTTGTATAAAAGGGGTAAGCACACAAACAACTTCGTATGAGGAGGCTATCATGAAGGCGCATAAAAATTTTCTTTTTTATTCGATTCTGCTGATAATATTTCTGAGTTTTATTACAGCGTTTCCTGGCTCTTTGACTGCGCTATCTGCAGCGGCCAATCCTCCTGACCCACCGTACGATGTCCTGATTCTCAACGGACGTGTCGTGGATGGAACGGGCAACGCTTGGTACTACGGAGATATCGCTATCCGTGGTGATAGAATAGTCCGCATCACTCCTGCAGGCCAACTCAAAAATGCCCAGGCAGGAGAGCGCATCGATGCAAGCGGTTTGGTCGTGTCTCCTGGATTTATCGATATCCAAAGTCATTCTCGAGGCGCCTTTCTAAATGGCGATGGCCGTGTTATCAGTAAAATGACACAAGGCATCACAACAGAAATTCTGGGCGAGGGATGGACCAACGCTCCTGCCAATGAACTCACTCTTTCCATCGAGGGGAAACCAAGTCCCCGAATCCAGAAAATTATGAAGGAGTTCGGCGGGCCCCGTGGTTTTAACAACTGGCTGGAGGCGATGGAAAAACATGGGACTTCGCCGAACATCGGTTCCTTTCTCGGTGCGGCCACGGTGCGTATGTATGCGAAGGGAATGGCAATGGGAATCCCTACTCCTGATGAGCTGGAAATCATGCAGAAAGTGACACGGAATGCCATGGAAGATGGCGCGTTCGGCCTTGCATCCGCCCTTATTTATCCTCCAGGAAGTTTTGCCGCTACAGAAGAGCTTATCACAATCTGTAAAGCGATGGCTCCCTATGGAGGTGTTTATATCACTCATCTGCGTTCAGAGGCGGATAAATTTATTGAGGGCATCGATGAAGCCATAGAGATCGGGAAAAAAGCCGGTGTTCCAGTGGAGATCTATCATCTCAAGGCCGCGGGCCGTCGAAACTGGCACAAGATGCCCCTAGCCGTTGCACGCATCGAAGCCGCACGGGCTGAAGGTATGGACATCGGTGCGGACATGTACACGTACATCGCAGGCAGCACAGGCCTTGCTGCGTGTATGCCCCCGTGGGCATCCGCCGAGGGGAAGCTTCGTGAAAACCTTAAAGATCCGGAGATACGCGCCAAGATCCACGATGAGATCCTCAAGCAGAAAACCGAATGGGAAAACTTGGGTCAACTGGCCACTCCTGAAAATGTGTTGATCCTTGGCTTTAGGAAGGAGGAAAACCGGAAATATGCCGGCCAGCGCTTATCAGAAATAGCAGCAGAGATGGGGAAAGATTGGGTGGACACGGCGATCGACCTACTCCTTTCTGAAGGACAAGATATAGGCACTATTTACTTTATGATGGCGGAAGATAACCTTGCCCTTCAGATGCAGCAGCCCTGGATCAAATTCGGGACTGACGCTGGCGGACATGATCCAGAAAAAACGCGGGCTCTCGTTCATCCTCGAGCCTATGGGACCTTCACTCGCATCCTGGGTAAATATGTAAGAGAGGAGCGTGTGATGGGCCTTGAAGATGCGATAAGGAAGATGAGTTCAGCAGTGGCCCACCGGTTGTTTATCAAAGACCGCGGTCTCCTCCGCGAAGGCTTCTATGCCGATATTGCCCTCTTCGATCCGAATACGGTCGGAGATCGTGCAACATTCGAGGATCCTCATCAAATCTCTGTAGGAATGTTTTATGTTTTCGTCAATGGTATCGCCGTCGTCAAAGAAGGGAAGCATACGGGTGCAAAACCCGGGCACATCGTCCGGGGACCAGGTTACACAAAAAAATAGAATATGCACATAATGAATATCTTTTCCTCCATCTGTTACTCTCATGTATATTGTCAGAAAACAATTGACCTAATTTTTTGTCTATGATATATATTTTCAAGCAAGGCAGCAGTCATTCGTGACTGCGAGGGAGCAGTTAAGTACGATGAGCGGGGCAAATCACACATCTTTTTTCTAATCCCCTGCGTCTTTTCATCAGATCTAACTGGATTCGTTAAGGAGAAGCATTGGACGACAGGCGCCAATTAGCGGACCGTCGACTCGCATCGACCAAAACCTTTAGTTCCTATACACTGCGAGGAAGACGCAAAAAAACCCGCCGTAACGAGGAGGCGGAAGATTACTACGTCGATCGATACGAACTCCGCTATCTGTTCTTGATCACCTCGATACTGATCTTGTGTTTTCTGGATGCCTTCTTGACAGTGATCCTATTACAGTTGGGTGCGGAGGAACTGAATCCTTTTATGCTTATATTTATAGAGAAAGATGTGGTCCTTTCCATGGTTGTGAAGTATGTGATCACAGCCGTCAGTTTGATTTGTATCTTGATCCATAAGAATTTCAGGATCTTCAGGAATCTCCGTGTCCATTCCTTAATTTATTTTGTGTTGACACTATATGTCGTGTTGGTGCTTTTTGAGTTTATTTCTTACATAAAGATAGTGGGGTATGAGCCAGAAATCCTAAGTTTTATCGCCGGCTAATTTACCTGAATAATCCAGGTTTATTTTTATGCTAAAACCAAATCAAATCGTTCTTTCCGTAGAACTGCCTCATCTTGGCTTCCAATGCATTGGCCTTTTCGATCGCGGCTGCATCTTTCAGACGTCGCTTCAGATTGAGTATGGCTTCTTTAGTTCCTCTGATCTTTCCGATAGCCTCGTCTACATCCGATATCGTGTCCATCCCCAGTCCTCCTGCTTTGCGGACGGCCTGCATGTATTCTTCGACGCCACTGTTAAACTTGTTTTCGATCAACTGGACTTCTCTTTCTTCGTCGGTCAAGGGCTTAACGAAATGTGTATAACCGAAGTACCCTATAGCACCTAAAACGAGTATCCAGACTAAAGTTTTCATTCTCTCTCTCCTACAATTTTGTTTATGCAATCCATATCAAACATTTTAGCCGTTATTGTCCAATTTATGATGCATCCCCCTTCTACATCATTCAATCCCCCTTTAGGGGCATTCTTGAGGTGATATTTATGTGCCAATTTTCACCCCCGGCGGTGATGAATTATGTGTATCGCATACCATCACTCAGGTTTTCTCCCTGAACCAGGTCACATCTTCTTTATTCTTAAATCGCATAATTCCATCATTGATCGGGTGGAAATAGATGGGCAGTTCGCACTGTTGGAAATTATTGTCCAAGTAGTGAATAATGAACAATTTCCACTCTCCATCCTCTCTATTTATTTTTATTTTTGTGATAGCAAAGACCTGGACATCTCCTTCAACTGTTCCAAAAGTTATAGTATCTTCTTGGAGCCCCAAAAAAGAGCCCTCATAATCCGGGATTTTGGTCTTCCAAATTCCTGCCAATTCATCAGGAATCTTGTTTTGAGTGTTGCATTGCCATAAACATAGAATACATAAAATGGTAATTGTTGCAGAGAGCATATGATTTTTCATAACAAGACCTCAAAAGTGGATTGAAAATTTATAGGATCAAATGATTTTTCTTGATCGATCATTTTCTTATTCCTTTTAAGTGACTACCTCCAAAAAGGCTTTGACTATCTCTGGGTCGAACTCTTTACCCGATTGTTTTACGATGAACTCAATCGCTTTATTTTGACTCCACGCCTTGCGGTAGGGCCGGTCTGAAGTCACGGCTTCAAAACGGTCAGCTACGGCCAGAATCCTTGCATACAGGCAAATATCGTTTCCGGCAAGTCCTTCCGTGTATCCAGTCCCGTCAAAATTTTCATGGTGTTGTTTGACTATGGGCAAAATTTCTGAGTAAGCAGGAATAGGCTCCAAGATACGTGCTCCAAGGATGACATGCTTTTGCATGTCTTTTTTCTCCTCAGAATTTAATCTTCCGGATTTATCCAAAACGTCATATGGAATTCCGATCTTGCCGATGTCGTGAAGGAGCCCTCCCCTGTGCAAGATATCCAAATCTTCTGTAGAGAGCCCAAGGGTTTTACCTATCTTGAGTGCGATTGCTGTAACCCTCTCAGAGTGACCGGCAGTCCATGGAGATTTTGCATCGATAGCTCTTGCGAAAGCTGTGAGTGAACCCAAATTGAATTGATTCAACTCTTTAATCAGCCTCACGTTCGATAAAGCCACGGCAACCTGATCAGCCAATTGCCGGGCCTGAGAGATATCTTCCACCGATAGATCGGGAGAATGAGAATAGCCAAGCGTAATGATTCCTGAGAGTGAATTTTTGATAAACAGTGGAAGAATTAAAAAGGACCGAATATTCTTCCCCGCTAATGGAGCCAAATAATTAGGAATACTTATTTCCTCTGGAATGAATAAATGATCGGGATTATTATGCAGTGTTCTAATCTCCTCGCTCTCGATTCCCACTATTTCTGTGTATTCCTCCTGATGAGGATTTCCCATATGGATATATGTCTGGACGGACTTTTCGCTGTTCGGGTCTAACAACGAAATACTCACTGAATCGCAGGGGAACATCTGACGCATATGTGTGTTGATGACTTCGACGATTTTTTTTGTCCCCAATGCAGAGAGAATGGCCCGGTCGATATCAACCATCGCAGTCAATGTTTTAAACTGTCTTCCCAGATTGCTGGCCATGGTGTTGAAGGAATTCGCCAGGTCTGCAAATTCATCTTGACTACTCACCTCGACATGACTATCAAAATCTCTTTTTGCAATTCGCTGAGTTCCCTCTTTGAGTTTCTCAAGGGGGATCATGCTCTTTCTTATTTGATTAACGCTGAGAAACAATACAACCCACAGAGTGATTAGAATTATCCAGGGAAATGTATTTTTGAAATTTGCAAGAGGAGTAAGCATAGAAGCCTTTGATTTAAAGACTATCACGCTCCAGTCTGGCGAAAAAAATTTGCTCATCAAAAAAAGCGACCAAAAGCTTGCCAGATACTGTTCATCTCTATAATCCCACTCAAAATGTCCACCTGAGCTCGATTGCATCTGAAACATCACTGGTTTAGGGAGTTTGATGTCTTGTCCGAATGACGAAAAAAGCACACTCGCTTGAGAGTCTAAGATACAGAGTGCCGTAGCAGGAGGAAGCGGATTCTCATAACCCATAAACCAAAGATACATGGGATCGATTTCAGCTAAAGTCATGCCTTGTTTCTCGTCTTGAGGATCAAACGCGGAACACATAAATATTCGTGATTGGTTTTTTGAAAATGGCTTGGTCAGGATTAGTGTTTCACCCGAAAAAATCTTCTGCTTTTCTGTGAAATCGAGGATTGGAGGATTGGAAATTTGACCGAATACATCGATTGATTGTCTATCATGAGTTAGCCACACAAGGCCTTTGAACCGATTATTGAGAGAAGATCGATCTGTTGGGATCCCCTGTGAGCCATTGACTTCCGCACTCAAATCAAGATTGGACGAGATCATTCGCATTTCAGATTCAATGAGGGCCAAACGTTCAAAGATGGCCATCCCCATGGATTTGCTTGTCTGTTGGAGCTCTCTCTGGGTCTGTTGATGGAGCTGTTTGGTCATGTTGGAATAGATGAAAATAGCCAGAATTGATATGGGAAGAAGTGCACAGAGGATAAACAGGACAAAGATACGTCGGGCGACTTTACTCCGGAGAAAAGCTTTTTCGATTTTCATCCATGGATTTCCCGACTAATATTTGGAAGCGAGGCCGATAAAACGCCCATTATTGGCCCGAATGATGTCATCATGGCTGGCTTTGGCTGTTAGTGGCGCCACGCTTTTACCATCTTTGCCCACGCTGTAGAGGTCAAAATCGTAATTGAGAGGCACAAGGAACCTATCTTTCCGCCACTTCCCCTGGATTTCGTTCTTCTTCTTACCGAAAATCAGCAGGTATTCGTAAGCAAATCCATAAGGATCGTGGAGCTTAGAAAAATCAAGTTCTTCCAATGTTACAGGGTACTGGCCGTAGTCAACGAAATGATCCGTGATTTTATTTCCCATCATTGCGATGTCCGATCTGGCCTGGCTGATTCTGGCTCTGTCGAACATTCTTTGAAATCCTGGCATCGCGACGACTAGAAGAGTGGCTATAATCGCTACAATAAGGAGAACTTCGATAAGAGTAAATCCCTTCCTCTTCTTATATTTAGTTAAGGCATGGACAAAGGAAGGTGCGAAGGATGAACAGAATTTTTTTTCCTCTCTGGTTTCTGACGTAGATTTTAGTATACACTTATCCACTCTCAGTATGACTGAAATAGGGAGTGAGAAAAATGATTCCCAGATCGTCAACCTCCGTTTAGTTCTCCATAATAGGACCAACTTAAATATGGTTTCCGTGTATATAATGCAATTTTTCGGATTTTCTATGCAATCGCCCTTATGGGTAGTATTAAGGGTGATATTTTAAGTGGTATTTTCACCCTTAAAGATGAAGAGTAAGTGGGTAAGTGGGGACGGGCCATGCTAAAAGATTCTTATTAAATAAGTTAAGGACGTATTTGATCCATATTTTAGCCTTAGAAGTGCCATTTCTATGGTAAAAATAGCATTCTAAGACAAAAATATGTAAAGATAAGAATTAAGTATGAAAACAGATGACGAATGCATATAATGAGCACTTAGGATAAGAGTTTAAGTCATTTGAGGAGGCAAAGAGATGGGGAAGGAAACTAAAAATGTTATTCGTTTTACGCTCAATGACAAACCTGTCCAGATGTCTGTGAATGAAGACCGGATGCTGCTCTGGGTGTTGCGCACAGAGTTGGGTTTGACTGGGGCCAAATTCGGCTGCGGGGAGGGTTTTTGTGGGGCCTGTACTGTTCTAGTCAATAGCGAGCCTGTCCGCTCGTGCCAGTATCCCATAAGAGAAGTTCAAGGAAAGACTGTATTAACCATCGAAGGATTGGCTAAAAACGGAAAGCTCCATCCGCTTCAGCAGGCTTTTGTCGACCACGATGCGCTCCAGTGTGGATTCTGTACACCGGGAGTCATCTTGACCGCCTACAGTCTATTGTTGAAGAATCCTAAACCCTCTCAAAAAGATGTCATCCAAGCCTTAGATGACAACCTCTGCCGCTGTGGCGCACATACACGAATGTTACTGGCTGTAGACAGAGCAGCCGAAACGATGAGGGGAGGGATGTCGAGATGAAAGAAAAAATTAATATTGATCAAGAATTAGCTGAGATGAGCGCTCCTTTCACCCTTAACCGCCGTGAATTCCTCAAACTTTTAAGCGGCGGTATTATCATCAGTTTTTCATTAGAAAATATTTATGGATGGGAGGGAGCTCCACAACAGAGGAGATCTCGTCGCGAACCTGATGATCCCAACGCCTATCTCATTATCGGAGAGGATGGGACTGTGACCTGTTTATCAGGAAAGATCGAAATGGGGCAGGGCGTGATCACGTCTCTTCCCCAAATGCTTGCCGAAGAGCTGGAAGTCCCTCTCGAATCCGTGAAAATTGTACTGGGAGATACAGACCTCTGCCCTTGGGATATGGGGACTTTTGGTTCGAGGACCACGAAGTTTTACGGCCCACTTTTGCGGGCAGCTGCTGCGGAGGCGCGGGAGGTTCTCATAGGGCTGGCTGCAGAACAACTTGGATTGCCTCAGGATAAGCTCTATGTGAAAGAAGGCTTTGTTTTAGAAAAAGACAATCCCAAGAAAAAGCTTTCTTATACATCCCTGATAAAAGGGAAAAAGATCGAACGGCGCCTCGGAAATGATGCTCCACTCAAGCCTGTATCGGATTTTTCTGTGTGCGGAAAGCCCAGATATCGAACAGATTCTCACGAAAAAGTCACGGGTGAAGCTAAATTTACGGGTGATATCCGTCTTGAGGGCATGTTGTATGCGCGGATTTTGCGTCCTCCTGCACACAGGGCCCAACTGAAAAATGTCGACACATCCGCAGCTGAGAAGATAGCGAATGTTCGGGTCGTTCGTGAGGGCGACCTTATTGCCGTCCTTCATCCGACTCCTGACGGAGCAGAAGAAGCTCTCCATAAAATTAAAGCAGAGTTTGATGTCCCTGAAGAAAACCTGGACCAGAAAAACATCTATGAGCACCTCTTAAAGATTCCATCTCAAGGAGAAGTCATCGAACAGAAGGGGAATTTGGAACAGGGGAGAATGCTCGCTTCGCAATTATTTGATGAGACCTATCTTAACTGTTATGTCGCCCATGCTCCTATCGAGACTCATACGGCCTTAGCCAAAGTGGATGGAGACAAAGCTGTGGTTTGGGCCTCCACGCAAACGCCATTCCGCGCAAAGGATGAAGTTGCTCAAGTATTGGGGTTGTCTGCGGAAAATGTCAGGGTGATCGCTCCTTTTGTCGGCGGAGGATTCGGAGGCAAAACCCGGAACGGCCAAGTTATCGAGGCGGCGAGATTGTCCAAATTAACCGGGAAACCAGTCCAAGTTGCTTGGACCCGAGGTGAAGAATTCTTTTTTGACAACTACCGGCCCGCGTCTATCATCAAGATCAAATCAGGACTCGATGATCAAAATAGGATTGTCTATTGGCATTTCGAGAACTTCTACGCAGGCGAGAGAAGCTCCCAGATGTACTATGATGTGCCCCATTACCAGACGGTTATGCACGGAGGCTGGGGCGGAAGAGGATCGGAAACACATCCCTTTGGAGTGGGTGCATGGAGAGGGCCGGGCAGCAATACCAACATTTATGCCAGGGAATCACACATCGATGTTATGGCACCGAAGGCTGGGATGGACCCTCTTAAATTCCGCCTGAAAAACCTCGGAAACGATCAAAGAATGCAGAGAGTTCTTAATGCCGCAGCAGAAAAGTTCGGTTGGACTCCCGCAAAATCGCCCAGTGGCCGCGGTTTTGGAATCGCTTGCCTCGATTATCTCGGGACCTATGTCGCCCTCTGTGCCCATGTGGATGTCGATAGAAAAAGCGGGAAGATCCAAGCCAAACGAATTGTTGTCGCTCAGGATACGGGCACCATCATCAATCCCCAAGGCATAACAATCCAGATCGAGGGCTGTGTCGCTATGGGATTAGGCTATTGTTTGACCGAACAGATCCACTTCAAGGGCGGCAAAATCCTCGACACGAATTTCGACACATACGAATTTTCACGGTTCTCCTGGATGCCGAAGATCGAAGTCGTCCTGGTTGACAACCCGGATTTAGCTCCTCAAGGTTGCGGAGAACCCGCCATCACAGGAATGGGCGCTGTCATGGCCAACGCTGTCCACGACGCCATCGGCGTCCGCTTTTTCGAACTCCCCATGACTCCAGATCGAGTCAAGGCCAAACTTTCTGAGGCGTAAAATCTGCATCCAGAGTATTATAATTGAGAGATGGATTGAATATCACAACATGCAAAGTGTAACTGAAGATCTAATTTCCTGACCTATCCCAATTCCTATTCATCGTAGGCTCTGACATCCACTTCTCCCCATCAAAGTAGAGAAAATCTTTTTCTAATCCATTTCTAAAATTTTCGTTTAGAACGCTAGTTACTTTTCCTTCAGAAACAGCCTTTTTATGCAGGATCTGAGTCCAATGGCTGAACCTTATATTCTGGAGCCGCAATTTGAAATCAAACTCATAGATTATGTTACAAATGCCAGCCGTTGCTGCTAATCTTTTGTTTTTTAATACATCTATTTTTGCGAGAGATTCCATCAAAGCGTCAAGCACTGCAATATCTACTTGAGGGAAGAGAATATAATATTTTTCTGTGCCGGGTTCGAGGTCTTTGCATTCGTAGAAGTTTTTCTTCTGGGGAGAACCTCCTCTAATCGATAATGCATTAAAAATGATGAGAGATGGCCTGGCATATTCATTGTTCATTGCCCCGATAAGAATCTCTTTCCTTCCATCTTCATCCAGATCAACAAAAGCTAAATCCACAAGACGGCCGGAGTTCCAGTACTCACCGATTTTTTCTCCATTGGAGCTGAGCACCACAAGCTGTGTTGGGAAATAAGGGAATTGTTCGGAAATGACTACTGTCTCAAGTCTCTCATCATGATCTAGATCACACACTTCAAATCCGAATATCCTGTAATCTCTTGAATATACTTTTTGTCCGAATTTTAGTGCCCGCCCGGTTTCAATTTCCCACAGGATCTGTCCTTTATGATTGAAACAAATAAGTTTCCCTTCGCCAAATTCGTTTTGGGTTTGCGTGCTGAATAACACCTCTGCGAGATTGTCGTTATTGATATCTTTAATAATCAAATAAGGCAAGTATCTTCCCATACCGGCCTCTCTGTTTCTCTTGAATTGGAAATGTTGTCTGTATTCTTCTTCACTCACAAGATTTTCAAGCCCTGTGTCATACCGCCACAATTCTTTGTCATCTTCGTTCAAAATGATAAGGTTAGAATTTTGGATCCTGAAATCTGAGGGGACAGGAGATATTGAAGTTTTTAGAAATAAGAAGTAAATGATGAATCCGCCAACGAATAGAAACGGCAGTAGAACGAATAGAAGTATTTGTTGTTGTAGCTTTTGAGATTTTGCTTTGGATGGAGAAGAATTCTTGTTATTACGGCTCTTGAGCCAATTGTCTAGCTCATCCTTATAAGTATAAACCCTGGATCCAGATTCTTCATCAACTCTGTAAACAGGCAATCCAAACTTCTTCTCCCATCTTTGACAGGTCCGAATGTCGCAGTCCAGATAAACTGCAATTTCTTTCCAGGACGATAGCAGATTGTCTCTTTTTGTGTTCCCCATTTTAGCTGCCGTAATCATCTAATCAAAATCAAGTTTTCAAGTCAAGTTATCTTCTGATCTCATAGTTTTGTACAAAAAAAATACGACATCTGATGACATAATGCGACATTTAGACGATTTTTATTGACAGAGCGATTTAAAAGATATTAGTTTGAAAGAAAAAAAAGCAGGAGGCCGCATTGAAGAAAACGTTTGGACTTAGAAATCTTTGGTTTGTTCTTATCCTTGTTGTAACGCTCGTAGCTATGGGGATTCAGGTTAGTCAGGCTCAGGTTGAAATAAATGGGAAACCAGATAAACCTCCAAAGCCACCTAAACCATCACCGATCCCTGAACTTTCCATCGAAGATATAAACATAGCGACTTGGGATTTTTCAGACATGCTCCGCATTTGGCATCGAGATGGTAGCGAATTTGGTTTTACAGATGCAAACAAATGGTACAAACCGGAATGTGATTACAATAGTTTAACGTTCGGGGACGCGAATAATGATGGCCAAGATGATCTTGTCATCGCCGGTCCTTACAGAGCAGGGAAGGGGAAGAACAAAGCTTGGTATGTCAAATTCGAAGTATACGAAGACGGTGCCGAATCAGATCCCCATTTTGCCAGCGAAGGCGTTCCTGCCGGGCAGTGGTATTGGGAATCCGAGGTCAGAGTCTGCGATCTTGATGCCGACGCTACCAATGGATACGAAGTCGTCCTGATGACCTCAAGGATACTCAGTATTTTTCGCTTAACAAAATCAGGCCAATCCACGAGCTCAGAGCTCTTATTCAGCTATGACGATAATGATATCTCGACATTTCTCGATATGGATGTCGCTGACCTCGATGGAGATTCAACACCTGAGATCGTCATCGGGACCAAAAAGGGATTCATCCGGATTTTTAAATATAATGGGACTACTTGGAAGTCTACAGATACAGCTCCTCTTGGTCCTGATCCGTACTTGGATTACACGAGAATAAGAGAAGTTAAGACCGTAGATTTAGATGG
>CAZXJE010000016.1:0-22304 GCA_964640835.1 uncultured Eubacteriales bacterium | reverse complement strand
GGGGTGGATTGGCCTCAACTCATGAATAGTCCAGGTTACAGAATATCCGCGATGTGATAAATCCTAAGAAGTTGTGTTTAAAGAGAATTTGTGCTAAAAATTTGAATAACTTAAAAGACACAGTGGAAGTGTAAGGAGATAGATCACGTGAAAACAATATCATCGTTTAAAGAATTGCCCCCAGAAAAATTGGCATGGAGACTGAGTCCAGAGAAAATCCCCTATGATAATACCGAAGAATGTCAATCTTGCGAAGGGATCATCGGGCAGGATAGAGCAATCCGTTCCATTCAAACAGGTCTACATGTCAAAAGCCTTGGCTACAACATCTTCATTACCGGACTGGTGGGAACTGGTCGAACCACAACCATCAAACAGCTCCTCGAAAAATTGGAGAAAGAGGATAAAACTCCAGACGATATCCTGTTTGTGAATAACTTCAAGGTCCCCGATGAACCGACCTTGATAACTCTTCCCTCGGGAAAGGGAAAATCATTCCAAGACGCTATGGAGCATCTGATAGAAATGCTGAAATCCAATATCCCTGAACTCCTTAAAAGCTCCTATTACACGGAAAAAAGGGACGGCATTATCGATACGCAGCAGAAGAAGCAGAAGGAGATCCTTAAAGCATTCGAGGACGAAGTCGCCAAGGAAGGATTCTCTGTCATTCAGGTACAGATGGGGCTTTATGTCAAGCCTGATCTCATTCCTGTGATCGAGGGAAAGCCCACACCGTTCCCCCAGCTGGAAAATCTGGTGAGAGAGGAAAAATTCGCCAAAGAAAAACTGGAAGAGCTCAAGGAAAAATACGAGAAATTGACGGGAAAGCTTGAGGCAGTGTTCAAGCTGATGAAAGAAACAGAAGAAGAGACACACCGGCTGCTCAAGGAATGGGATCAAAAATCGATCACTCCCATCATCAAGGGAGCCATCCTGGAAATAAGGAACAACTTCAAATATGATATCATTACAGACTATCTCGATGATGTCGAAGCGACACTGACAGAACGGATCAATATATTTAAAGGACCGCAAAAACAGGAAACAGAGAAACAGATAATCCAACAAGAGCCATTTTTAGAATACAAAGTCAACCTCCTAATCGACAATTCCGAATTGAAAAGTGCACCGATCATCATGGAGACCAATCCCAATTACATGAACCTCTTTGGCTCTATCGAGTCGACCATGAACCGTTTCGGTCTTCTCCAAACGGATTTCACAAAAATCAAAGCGGGTTCATTCCTGAAAGCCAACGGTGGCTATCTCATCATAAATGCACTGGATGCACTTATCGAACCAGGCGTGTGGAATACTCTGAAAAGAACTCTTCGATACCAAACACTCGAAATCCAAAATTTCATGTCAATCTACATGGTCTCCACCAGCCGTCTCAAGCCCCAGCCCATCAGCATCGATGTGAAGGTGGTCATGATCGGTGATTCCCACATTCACAACCTGCTTTATTACATGGACGAAGACTATAAGAAGATATTCAAGATCAAAGCCGAATTCGATTCTGAGATGAATAAGGACAAAAAGACCATACTGGAATACGCAGCCTTCATCAAAAAGATAACAGAAGACGACAATCTGCAATCATTCGATAAGGAGGGGATCGCTGCCATCATCGAGTACGGCACAAGAATTGCTGGGAGACAGAGAAAACTATCCACACGTTTTAACATCATTGCGGACGTTATCCGGGAAGCCAGCTACTTTTCTAAAAAAGACAAAAAAAAGGTCGTCAGCCGAAGTCACGTGGAGAAGGCCATCGAGGAACGTTTCGAACGAGTGGGGCTTATAGAGGATAAGATCCAGGAGA
Organism: uncultured Eubacteriales bacterium; assembly: GCA_964640835.1. GTDB lineage: Bacteria > Acidobacteriota > Aminicenantia > Aminicenantales > Aminicenantaceae > WTAW01. Next base: position 20,476 of record CAZXJE010000016.1, on the reverse strand, counting down.
TGATCGAAGAAGGAACCATCATGATCGACACAAAAGGCAGTGTCGTAGGCCAGGTCAACGGCCTTGCGGTTTACCAAGTGGGAGGATATGCGTTTGGCAAGCCGACACGCATAACAGCGAACACTGCTGTAGGCCGGGCTGGCGTGATAAACATCGAAAGAGAAGCAGACATGAGTGGCCGGACACACAACAAGGGTGTTCTCATCCTAGGTGGATATCTAAGAGGTAAGTATGCTCAGAAAAAACCCTTTTCTTTGTCTGCAAGCCTCGCCTTTGAGCAGTCTTACTCGGGTGTGGATGGCGACAGCGCCTCATCGACCGAAGTCTATGCCATACTCTCTAGCCTTTCAAAACTTCCTTTGAGGCAGGATATTGCAGTCACAGGGTCTCTCAATCAAAAGGGAGAGATCCAGCCTATCGGGGGAGTCAACGAAAAGATCGAAGGATTTTTCGAGATTTGTAAGAGCAAAGGATTGACAGGAGCACAGGGAGTCATCATCCCGCAGCAGAATATCCAGAATTTGATGCTGAGAAAAGATGTGGTCGAAGCCGTCGCAAAAGGACAATTCCACATTTATCCGGTGAAGAATATCGACCGGGGGATCGAAATCCTCACGGGGATCAAAGCAGGAAAAACCAAGAAGAACGGAACATTCGAAGAAGGGACTGTTAATTTCATGGTTGATGAAGAAATGCAAAGATTGGCTCAAAGCTGGAAGACGTTTGCTGCATCTACTGAAAAGAACAAAAACTCATAAACTTCTAATCCAGACCGACCAGTTTATTGAGGCGTATAACTTCGGATGGCGTGAGATAGCGCCACTGTCCCTTTTTCAGAGTCCCGATCGCTATACCCGCATAATTTATCCTTTTTAAAGAGAAGAGGCTGTAGCCGATGGCCTCGAACATCCGTCTGACTTCACGTTTTCTTCCCTCTGTCAATTCGATACGGATCCTTGCGTTTTTCGGATCAGATCCGAGATGAGTGACTTTTGCCGGTGCTGTTTTCTTTCCATCAAGGTGTATCCCCCTCTCTAATCTCTGGAGGCTTTTATGAGAAGGGATCCCTTTTGTTCTTACCTCGTAGACCTTTTTTATTCGATAGCGGGGATGCATCAAGCGGTTCGCCAATTCCCCATTATTAGTTAATAGAAGAAGCCCCTCACTGTTAAAATCCAGCCTGCCCACAGGAAACATACGCTTTTTCAACTTAGGCAAGAGCTCGAGAACCGTCGGCCTCTTGAATGGGTCATTCAGCGTCACGAGATAACCCGCAGGCTTGTTCAGCAGAAGATAGAACTCTTCCTTCTCTTTTTTGACATTCCGGCCATCCACCAGGACAGAGTCCTTTGCGGGATCTATTTGGACTCCCAGTTCTTCAACAACTATATTATTCACACTGATCCGGCCTTCGGTAATCATCCGGTCTGCCTCTCTTCTTGAGGCCACACCTGCCTGAGCCAGGAATTTATTTAATCTCACGAGCATAAACGGTCAAAAATAGAAATTGATGCCGAAGTGAAAGGTGAAACTCTTGATGCTTATTTCCTCAGTCTCAATCTCAAAGTTTCCAGGATTATACCTGACCTCTCCCAAGAGAGAAAGCTTTTTGCCCAGGAACGCCTCTAGACCCAGGCCAGCGTTCCATCCCCCGCTTTTGTCTTTTCCGATATCCTTGATATCGGCCTTGTACGTGCCGTATCCAAACGTTAGATAGGGATTGACGATGGGAAACGGAAGAAAAAACCGCACGTTCAATCCCAGATAATTGCTGTTGATCTTCCGCGAATCCCATTGATTCCCAAGATCAGAAACCTCAATATTGTGGGCAGACTGGTAAAAATTCCCCTCAACAACGAAGGTCAGAATTCTTATACCCACACGTGCCCCGTAGAGAAACGCCGTGTTCTTGTCGAATTCGATATCTTTAATATCGATGTTTTGTTGCGACCACCCTCCCTGGATCCCGATAAAAAACATACCGTCTCCGAATAGGTTGCCGCTCCCGAATAAACACACGATCAAAACGGCCAATAGGACGATTTTTCTTTTCATTGTGCGACTCCTTCATACACGCTACACATTAGTATAGTCGAGGTTTAGCTAGAATTTCCAGAACTCGGAGATCAAAAAAATTCTGGGCATGTGCAGGGATCAAGAGAATCGCTGTATCCGCTCCCTGCTCCGTGCCGCCGATCGACATACAGGATTCCAGAGTTGAGATCAAACCTGCATCCGCAGCCATGAGTGCAATCTCGATCGCGACTTTTGTCCCTTGCCCAAACACCCTCAACGTGAAGGCCATAATTTCTTCCAACTCGTATGTCCCGAGCTTTTTCCGGACTGCTCTTCCAACGCCGCCAAGAGCGTGTTGGCACGTGAGAACTTTCGCTCCTGCCTCTTTAATCTGACGTTTTTGCTCTGGAAGGAACTGCTGAAAATCCGGCTTGAGAAATCCTGTTGAATGAGACACGATTACAAGATTCCTTCCGGGAAAAAACTGCGTGGCGAGCAATCCTGTTTTCCCGGAAGTCGAAGCAACGCAAATATTTGATACATCCAATGCTTCCACTCTTTGTGAAGCGATCTGCAAGGTTTTTTGCGTATTTTCTTTTCCGGGATTTTCGAAATACACACAGGGAACCACAGCCTCTTTCTCTTCTCTTGTTGTACTATCGTCCATACTCTCTTCTCCTTATTTGTGTTCTAATCACTACTCTATGGTGTGAGGAGAACCTTGAGTGTTGCAGGTTTTAGTGCAAGCTTAAAAGCTTCAAGGGCATGCACCAGAGCCTTGATTCCGGTTCCATTGTCGTTTCTCCACTCTCGCATGTCAACCCAATGGCAGAGTTTTCCCTCCACTGACATTCTAGAATAAAAGTATCAACCAACACACCAAAATCGACGCCTAGAAAAGCGAAACAAATCAACCAAAATCTCCAAACCATCAAGATTAAGATAGATTCATCCTTGAATCGACAGAAAACAACTACAAAAGCTTTCAGAAATACTCCCCCCTCATCGGCTGCCATCATAAGTTCATGTTGAACAATCTAGGAGGGAGGAGGGTGTTCGGCATGAAAGGTCAGCTTGAGATGGCGTAGGCGGTTGCCGGCGATATTGAATTGGATTCAACAGTCTTGATTTTTAATTGAGTCATCAGTATTATTAGCGTAACAACTATGAGTGAACAACGGGTTGTCGTAACTGGATTGGGTGTTGTGACTCCTATTGGTCTTGGAATTGATGAATTTTGGGAAGGATTGAAAGAGGGACGAAACGGTGTTTCAAAGGTTACTCATTTCGATCCCACTCATTATCGCTCCCACATGGCGGCTGAAGTAAAGGACTTTGATCCTACCGATTGGATCGACAAGAAATCTATCGAGCGTATGGACAGGTTTGTCCACTTCGGAATAAGCTCATCTGCTATGGCACTTAATGATGCTGGTTTAAATACCTTTGCCTTTGATAGCAACAGGGCAGGAGTCATCATAGGCTCTGGTATCGGGGGAGCCATCACGATACAAGACGGACACTCTACACTTCATGAAAAAGGGCCAAAATCTATAAGTCCCTTTTTCGTTTCCAAGTCACTCATAAACATGGCACCCTGCCTGGTCTCCATCACTTACGGTCTAAAAGGCCCTCTTTCTGCTCCTAGTGTTGCATGTTCAACGGGAGCCAATGCCATCGGCGATGCCTTCCGAATTATTCAGAGGGGCGATGCCGATATCATGCTTGCGGGAGGAGCAGAGGCTAGCATAAATCCATTGCCTTTCGCCGGCTTTTGCGCGGCGCGATCAATGTCGACAAGGAATGATTGTGTGGAAAAAGCGAGCAGGCCTTTTGACAAGAATCGTGACGGCTTTGTAATGGGAGAAGGGGCCGGCATTGCTGTTTTAGAGCGACTTGAGCATGCTCTCAGCCGGAATGCACGTATCTATGCCGAACTTGTTGGCTATGGTAATATGGCTGATGCCTTTCATTTCACAGCTCCAGAGCCTGGAGGCGATGGAATGATCAGGGTAATGAGAGCTGCTATGAATGACGCTGGCATCAACCCGCAGGAAGTGAAATACATCAACGCACATGGCACTTCGACAGTCTTGAATGATAAGGCTGAAAGTATAGCTATTATGAAGGTCTTTTGTGACCACTCAAAGAATCTTAAGATCAGTTCCGTAAAGTCGATGACCGGTCACCTGTTGGCAGCAGCTGGCGCAGTGGAATTTGTGGCCACGGTGATGAGTGTCTATACCGGCAAACTACCCCCGACAATAAACTATGAAGAGCCTGATCCCGAATGCCCTCTCGATTATGTGACCAATGGAGTCGAATCGATCGACTGCGAGTTGGCATTGAGCAATTCCTTTGGCTTCGGTGGAGGTAATGTCAGTCTCATAGTGAAAAAATGCGAGAGTTAAAATGAAAATCCCAAAGCTTCAAATTGGAAATATCACCGCAGACGTTCCGATTGTCCAGGGTGGCATGGGCGTGAGGGTGTCTCTTTCCTCGCTCGCCTCTGCCGTGGCTGAGGAGGGAGGGATAGGCACTATCTCGAGCATAGGTTTGGGTGATATCGAGGCAGCAAAGAATGAATATGAGAGGATATCTCGTGAAGCTTTGGAGAAAGAAATTCGCAAAGCGAAACTTACATCAAACAGCAATATCGCTGTCAATTTCATGGGAGTGCTCAGTAATGTCGACGATCTGATCAAAGCATCCACACGCGAGGGAATAAAGATGATCGTTTACGGTGCCGGACTCCCCGCTAAGCTTCCCGGCTTGATCGAAGACAGATCTGTAAACCTTGTACCCATTGTCAGTTCGGCACGGGTAACTGAATTCATTCTCCGTTCCTGGAACAAACGATATGAGAGGATTCCCGATGCCATTATTCTTGAAGGGCCTCTAGCAGGTGGACATCTCGGCTTCTCCGAAGAGCAGCTCGAACAACCTGAAAAGTACTCCCTTGATAATCTTTTACCGGAAATTCTGGAAACGATAAAACCCTACGAAGATCGATACGGCAAGAAAATTCCGGTGATCGCGGCTGGCGGGATCTTCGATGGAAAGGATATAGCCCGGATGTTAACTCTGGGTGCATCCGGAGTCCAGATGGCGACACGATTTGTTTGCACTGTGGAATGCGATGTCTCCCAGGAATTTAAGCAGAGCTACCTCGATACCAAGGAAGAGGATATTGTCATCATTAAAAGCCCTGTCGGCATGCCAGGAAGGGCCATTCAGAACAAATTTTTAGACGATTTAGAAGTAAAGGGAAAACTTAAAATCAACTGTCCGTATAGATGTCTTACAGCCTGTAAAGTGAGCGAGGCAAGGTTCTGCATTGCCCAGGCTCTTATAAACTCTTACTTCGGGGATGTTGACCACGGCCTCATCTTCTGTGGCCAGAATGCTTACCGAATCGACAAGATTGTAACAGTCAAAGAACTCATTTCGGACCTTCTTGCTGAACTCGAAGCAGCTTAGGGAGTCAGTGATTTCCTCTAAAACAGCTTGTCTTCAATCCGACTCTGATGGCAAATCCAGAAAAATCCACTTCTCCCATCTCCTCGGCCGCCATGAGGAGCTCATGTTTTGCGACGTGAGGCGAATTTAGAGATGCCTGCAGAACAAACCTTTCGCTCCTAATATCGTATTAATTCATGTAAAATAAAAAAGAGAGAGAAATCCAGTGGCACGACTCCAATTTGGTGAATCTGTAGCGATGGCCATGAGTTCTTTTTGGTCGAATAAGCTCAGGACCTTCCTTACTCTACTTGGAATTATCATCGGCGTCCTCACCATCATTACCGTTGTTTCCATCATCCAGGGACTAAATAACTATGTCTACACAAAAATGGCTTTTTTTGGAGCCAATGACTTTTCCGTATCCAAGACCTCAATGATGATAACATCGATCAAACAATGGCGAGAGGAACAAAAAAGGGAAAAATTCATCCTTGAAGATATGAGGCTTATCCGGAGATTGTGCGAGTCATGTGAATTAGTGGGTGCCAATGTGAGCACGTACCGAACAACAAAATACAGGAGTGAGTCACTTAAGAACGTGGAGGTCAGAGGCATTACCCATCTCGATCATATGATCGGCTCTGTCTTGGAGCTCCAAGGAGGAAGACATATCAGCAAAGACGATGAAGATCGCTCCAGGTCTGTCTGTATCATAGGAGCGGATATTCAGGATAAATTGTTTCCTTCCCTCGATCCTCTCGGGAAAAGGATCAAGATCGGGAATCAAAATTTCTTCATTATCGGGTTGGGAGAGAAAAAGGGGAAACTCCTGGGTTTTAGCCAAGACAATTATATCCGGATCCCCATCACAACATTTCAAAAGATCTATGGAGAGAGACGGAGTATAACGATAAACATACACACAGCATCGCAAGAACAGATGGCTATAGCTCAAAATGAGGTACGGACAGTTTTCCGGTCAAAACGGCATGTGTCTTTCAACGAACCCGATGATTTTTCTTTCCAGACTTCTGATACTTTTATTCAATTCTACAAAAGCGCCACGACAGGCATCTATTTTGCAATGATTGCGATATCCGCTCTGGCATTGCTAGTAGGAGGTATCGTAGTCATGAATATCATGCTCGTCGCTGTCACAGAACGGACAAAAGAGATCGGCATCCGTATGGCAATAGGGGCAAGACGAAAGGATATCCTCGTCCAGTTCTTGATCGAGTCCGCCACGATATCCGCCACTGGAGGTCTTATAGGTGTTTTTCTGGGATTTATCCTGGCAAAGATCGTTACGGTTGCTACATCCATGCCATCCAGCATCGATCCCGCATCGATTGTTGTTGCAATATCTGTGTCTGCTTCTATAGGGATCTTTTTCGGCCTCTATCCCGCAAGTAAAGCATCAAAACTGGATCCCATCGAAGCCTTGAGGTCAGAACAATGAGAGCTGGGATCATCAATGAGATATTCCAGATGGCATTCGACTCTCTCAAGTCGAATAAACTCCGTTCCTTCCTGACTCTCCTCGGAATCGTGATAGGCGTTATGACCGTCATCGGCATGGTTTCTATTATCCAGGGCTTGAACAAGTCATTCCTCTCCGACCTGGAATCTGTCGGATCTGACATTATTGGTGTCGCAAAATACGAGCCTGGCATTCAAACGGGCAATCGTTCCGAAGAAGAACGACAGCGGAAAGATTTTACTATCGAAGATGCTGCAGCGCTCCAAGAGGAGTGCTCTTTAGTTAAAGCAGTTGCTGTGGATATGGTCGTCGATGTTTTTACGGATATCCCCATTAAATACACAAACATTAAGGTACAGGATGCATATATCCTCGGCATGAATGAGAAATGGCCACAAGTTCTCTCGGTCTACACACCTGTCAAGGGCAGGTTTATCATCGAATCTGACGTCAATCATCGCGCTAAAGTGTGTGTCCTCGGTGCAGAACTCAACGAGACCCTATTCCCTCATTCCGAAGCTGTGGGAAAAGAGATTCGGATCGGGCCGGAAAAGTTTCGCGTTGTCGGTGTCCTCGAAAAAAGAGGCAGTATGTTCGGACAGAGCAGGGACAATCTTGTTGGGATCCCCATCTCAACATTGATGAAACACTTTCCCTACGACCTGGAAAACCTCGAGATCATTGCCTCACCTATAAAACATGGCTATCTCCAAGAAACGATAGAACAGATGATCAACGTGTTGCGAAAACGGAGGAAAGTCCCCTTCGGAAAGCCCAATGATTTCGCCATCTACACACAGGACACGCTCGTCGACCTCTACAACCAGCTCACAGGAGCAGCTTACCTTGTGATGATCGTCATCTCATCCATCGGACTCCTCGTAGGGGGGATCGGCGTGATGAACATCATGCTGGTCTCGGTCAAAGAGAGAACCCGGGAGATCGGTATACGTAAGGCCATAGGTGCACGATCGTCAGATATATTGAAGCAGTTTTTAATCGAAGCGATCTTCCTCACGGGGACAGGAGGGGCCATCGGCATTCTTATCGGCTTTGCCATAGCCTTCATCGTAAAATCAGCCACACCCCTCCCAGCTTCGGTAACTCTCTGGTCGATCCTTCTAGGATTTTTTGTGTCGGTCTCGGTGGGTCTTTTCTTTGGGATCGTTCCCGCTCAAAAGGCATCCCGCATCGACCCCATCATCTGCCTTCGTTACGAGTAACAAAAAAAGAGGACAGACATTCATTCCCCAAAAAATTCGGAAACTTTGTCGAGAGCGAGCTTTAAATTCTCTTCCTTCTGACCAGCAATTTCCACAAGCGTAGGTCTTCCTCCACCCTTCCCGCCGATAAGAGGCGAAACGACAGGAATAAGATCTCGCATATCCCGTTCCAGGCTCTCCGAACATGCCAGAACCAGATAAACTCTATCCTGAAGATTCGTGCCGAACAGAACGACATATTTGCCGCTCCTTATGATGGAGAGCGCAAGAAACCGCATCTCATCAGGTGGTCTTCCGGTGAAGACCTCTTTTATGACGTCCCCTTTGGCATTTTTTATGATCTCCTTAGCCTCGATATCAAGGATCTTCTCCTGTGCTTTTCTTAAACGCCTACGCTGGTCCTTAAGGTCAACGATCAATTTGTCGATGGACCCTACAAGATCTCCCTCGCCCACGTTGAACTTTATGGCGACCTCTCGAATGATCCTGTTTTTGATCCCGTAATCGATAAGGGCCCGACGACCACACACAAACTCGAACCTCAGGTTATTCCGGATCCTCTCCCACTTAAGGATCTTGATCAAGCCGATCTCTCCTGTTTTATTCGGATGGGTCCCCCCGCATGCAGAATAATCAAAATCAGAAATCTGCACCACACGGATGTGCCCTTTTTTCTGCGGAGGTTTTCGGAGTGGCACCTTATCGATCATCTCTTCAGGAGTAATGTATGTGAAAATCCCTTCATCCTGAAACACGATGTCATTGGCTAAGGTCTCCACCTTATCGACCTCATCTTCCGTGATATTTCTCTTATCGATCTCGACCGTTGATGCTCTCAAACCGAGATGGAAAGAGAGGGTTTTTGCATCGAAAAGTGTGTCGAAGCATTGTGAAAGAATGTGTTGACCGGAATGCTGCTGCATATGGTCAAAACGCGTTTCCCACTCAATGACGCCGTTGACTTTGTCCGATTCGACCTCGCTCCGCATGACGTGCAGGATCTTTGCATCTTTCTCTAAAACATCCAGAACCTCTACACCGTTGATCCTTCCTTTATCCGCAAGCTGCCCTCCAGATTCCGGGTAGAAACACGTCTGGTCAAGAACTAAAGTAGGTTTTTTCTCATACACTTCCCTTCCGATAACGTTCGCTTTGAATTCGACCTGATAGGGATTGTCAAAATAGAGCCGTTTCGTGACTTTATTCATTCGCCTCACCCCTTATACATAAAAAGAAAACCGTTTATTTTTTGTTGTTTACGACAGAAAGGATCCGGCCAGTGATCTTGAAGTGCTTTTTTGCCACCTTATTCAGGATCCCGATCCCATGCTTTTGGATAAGCTCTACTCCAACCTCTTCTGTCTTCGCCGAAGCACCCTTGGGAAGATCGATTCCCACATCTTGAGAAAGGAAATAGAGGCGCCTCAAGAATTCGGCCCGAGCCAGGATCGAGGCCGCAGCCACAGCGAGGTCTTCTTCAGCCTTGGGTCTCTGGATTAGCTCGATATTCCTGCCCTTTTTCATCAATGCATTCAAAACAAACGCCTTATCCCCAAACTGGTCAGTGATAGCAAGAGTACAAGGGACTTCTTCGAGCAAGTTCTCAATGGCACGAGAATGGGCCCAGGCAAGTAATCGGTTGAGATTCCTGAGCTTTTCGTACAGCTCGTTGTACTTTTCCGGACCGATGGCCACAACAGTGTGTATGTATCCATTCCTGATCAGATCGGACAATTCTTTCACCCGATTATCAGATATTTTTTTACTGTCCCTGACCCCCAACTCCTGGAGAACCTCTTCCTGACCCTCTGGGAGGAAAAAGCCGGCAACGGACAAAGGCCCATAATAGTCGCCTTTCCCCGACTCATCTGTCCCGATACGGCCTCTAGCTTCTGCGAACAGGCTTGATTGTCTCATATTCTCTCCCTAAGCTTATCCAACCTGAATTATTCATAAAAGCTGCCGATACTTTCCCTCATAAAACCTCTATTTCATATTATCGGCATCTTTTCCCTTACAGGCGAGCTGATCTTACCGCATCTGCTTCGTTGTGGCCCGGGTTAGGTTGGGTCGGTTTGCGGTAGTTCACCTCAGCTCCATGGGCCACTTCCTCAACCTTAATGTTAGGGTGGGGTGGATTGGCCTCAACTCGTGAATAATCCAGGCTAATCGTAACAGACATAGTTTTACAATTTCCCACCATTTAATCAAGAGCAATGATAAGCATTTCGCAAATTGTGATGGAGCGTGTTTTCGAAATCATCGATCTGATCACTCGGAACGGCACTCATCATGAATTAGGAAATCTCACCAGCACTATTGGATAAGATGTCGGATTTTTGCCTCTTGGATGAGGTCATCTCTAAAATCGGGGTGGGCGATGTCGATGAGGGCTCTCGTTCGTTCTTGGAGGTTTTTTCCGTGGAGGAAGGCAACACCAAATTCCGTCACCACATACTTCACATCCGCACGGGTCGTCACGACACCAGCTCCTTTCTTGAGGTAAGGAACGATCCTCGACATTTCCCCTCCCTTGGCAGTTGAAGGGAGTGCAATGATGGGTTTCCCGCCTTTTGAGTGCGCCGCTCCCCTGATGAAATCCACCTGGCCTCCAAATCCGCTATATATGTAGGAGCCGATCGAATCCGAACAGACCTGTCCTGTGATGTCCACTTCGATCGCAGAGTTTATAGCGATCATTTTCTCGTTTCTGGAAACATTAAAAGGATGGTTCGTATAATCAGTCGGATGGGCCTCAAAAATCGGATTGTTGTCTGCAAAATCATACAGCTTAGTCGAACCCAGTAAAAAGGTCAAAATAACTTTATAGGGATGGAACGTCTTTTTTGCCCCTGTGATCGTTCCCGATTCGATGGCCTCCATCACTCCATCAGAGACCATCTCTGTGTGGATGCCCAGGTCGCGTCTGCCCGCCAAAGCCGCCAGGACAGCATCGGGGATCCCGCCAATACCCAATTGGAGGGTGGACCCATCCTCGATGAGATCGGCGATAAGTCCCCCGATCTTTTTTTCCATATCGCTGAAAGGTTTTTTTTCGAGCTGAGGCAGCTCTTCTGAGATCTCGACGATCTTGTGCACTCGAGAGATATGAATGAATGAATCCCCCAGGACTCGCGGCATCTTTTCGTTCACCTGGGCAATAACGACTTTGGCTGTCTCTGCCGCAGCCTTGGAGGCCAGCACTTCAACACCATAACTCATAAAACCATGCTCATCAGGGGGGGAAAGATGGAGCATGACAGCATCCAAGGGCATCTGGTTCGTGTAGAACAGATCAGGGATTTGATGGAGAAAAATCGGGACGTAGTCCGCTCGCCCCTCATTGATGGCTTTCCGGTCAGCCGGACCGACAAAAAGCGAGTTATGTCGGAAGTGTCCCTCCATCTCTGGCTTGGACAGAGGGTCTTCTCCAAGGAGGAGGACATGAGCGAGCTCGACATCCTTCAGTTCATCCTTTCGTGCAGCCAAGGCATTCATCAAAACATAAGGAGATGCAGCATTTCCACTGATGTAAATGCTGTCACCACTTTTTATGCCGGAAACAGCTTCCTCGGCAGTTACCAGCTTCTTTTTATAATCGTCGATCCAGCTCATCCGTATTCACCTACTTTCTATACTTTAATTTTTCCTCAGAACCCTTCGCGGCTATTTCTTTTTGCATTTCACGTTTTCCATTTGACGTCTCACGTTTTACGATACAAATTCTGTTTAACGTTTACGCTTTTTGCTTTTTTTAGAGTGAAGGTATTTATCCATCTCAGTGGCGGCTATCCGTGCATCACCCATTGCCAGGATGACTGTGGCGCCACCTCGAATGATATCTCCGCCGGCATAAACCCCTTCCATGTTTGTCGCCATGGTTTCCCAATTCACCTCGACATTGCCCCATTTGCCGACTTCAAGTCCGGGAGTTGTCTGACCGATCAGTGGATTCGAGCTATTGCCGATGGCCACAACGACCAGGTCAACTTCCATGATGAATTCCGAGCCCTCGATAGGAACAGGACGCCGTCTTCCGGAATCATCGGGCTCTCCCAACTCCATACGGAGACACTCCATTGCTTTAAGATGGCCTTTATCGTCGCCGATGAATCGTATCGGGGTCGTCAGGAAATGGAATTCTATGCCTTCTTCTTCGGCATGATGGACCTCCTCGACTCGAGCCGGCATTTCTACCCTGGACCTGCGGTAGACACAGGCAGAAAATTCTGCACCCAGCCTTTTCGCTGTTCTCACAGAATCCATGGCCACGTTGCCTCCGCCAAGAACAGCGGCTCTCTTCGCCAAGAAGACCGGTGTATCATAGACAGGAAAATCATATGCCCGCATCAAATTTACACGTGTGAGATATTCATTCGCCGAATACACTCCCACCAGGTTCTCACCCGGGATCCGCATGAAATTCGGCAGACCAGCACCAGTCCCGATAAAGAAGGCCTCAAATCCTTCGTTCTTCAGATCATCGATTGTGGCTGTCAATCCTACGACAAAATTGGTCTTGAGCTTTACACCGAGGCTTTTCAGGTAATCGACTTCTGCACTCAAGATCTTTTTTGGAAGACGGAACTCAGGAATACCATAAACCAGCACTCCACCGGCTAAATGGAGAGCTTCGAATATCGTCACATCATGGCCCTTCAAGGCCAGATCTCCAGCAACCGTCAAACCCGCAGGACCCGCTCCCAATACAGCAACTTTATGTCCGGTTGAAGGCGGGAGCTTCGGGATGTGAACCTCACCTGTGTTTCTCTCATAGTCGGCAACAAACCGCTCCAAGTTTCCGATGGCTACGGGAATCCCGGTCGCCTTTTTCAGGTTACACAACTCCTCACACTGCGTTTCCTGGGGGCACACGCGTCCGCAGATGGCCGGGAGGACATTGGTCTCCTTTAATTTACGCACACTCTGTTCATAATCCCCTATCTCTAGGAGCTTAATGAAGGTGGGAATGTCGATTCCCACAGGACAACCCATAACGCACTGAGGATTGGCACAATCCAAGCACCTTTTTGCTTCCTCCTTGGCCAACTTCATAGCTAAACCGAGATTGACTTCTGAAAAATCTTGATTGCGCACCTCGGGATCTCTTTCCGGCATCTTCTGTCGCGAAAGTTTCATCCTCTCTTTCACAGGAACCGATCTCCGCAATTCCTTGCGCCAATCTTCATTGAATCTTGCTCGCAGTTTTTCTTTAAGCTCAGGGGGCATTTCTTTTTTTTCTGCCATTTTCACACTCTTTCCAGTCTATTGCTTTAAGGGAAATTTTTCTTTTCCCAGTAGCACAAAGACTCGATTTCATCCTCAAAATAGGACTTTCTCCGGATAAACAATTCCTCCCAATCAACCAGATGACCGTCAAAATCTGGGCCATCGACACATGCAAATTTTGTCCTGCCATCCACAGTTACGCGGCAGGCTCCGCACATCCCCGTCCCATCGACCATGATGGGATTGAGGCTGACTAGAGTTTTCACTCCTAAGGGCTTAGTGGACTCGGAACATACATACATCAGATATGTGCAGCCGATGGAGATGACCCGGTCGATTTTTTCTTCCTTCTTAACGACACTCTCAAGAGTTTTGTGGATATATTCTTTACAGTCATAATAGCTATCTCTAGATGAAACATAAAATTCATCACTCACAGATCTGAGTTTATCCTCCCAATAGAGAAGAAAATTCGCTTTGACATCCAGGACTGTGATCACCTTGTTTCCTGCCTCTTTCATGGCCCTAGCGATTGGATAAATTGCAGCAATGCCAAAACACCCTCCCGCACAGAGAACCTTTCCGAATTTCTCGATGGCTGATGGACGTCCAAGGGGCCCGACAAAAACCGGGACTTCATCCCCAGCTTCAAGAAGAGACAATTTGTGTGTCGAGGTTCCGACCACAAGAAAAATTGATGTGACACTTCCTTTTTCTGTGTCCCAATCGGCAATCGTTAAAGGGATCCTCTCACCAAAGTTATCGGCCATGACGATCACGAATTGACCGGGCTTACATTTTTTTGCAATCTGGGGTGCCTCAATCTCAATAAGATGAATATTCGGGACCAAGCGTTCTCTTTTTAAGATCTTTGCCATTATTTTCCTCTTTTGATCTTTACTGGAATGGGTTCCTGGGGATAGTATCCCTTTGACAGGGGAAACACGAGGGAAAATCCAGAGATACGGGCATCTTCGTTCCAGACGATTTGGGATTCGACAAATCCCTGAGGTAATGCCTCCGACACCTTGAGCACACCTTCCATCTTTCCGTTCGATGACTTCACGACAAGAGGGTCTTCATTTTTCACGCCCAATTTTTTTGCGTCTTCAGGATTCATTCGAATCCAACGTGAATTTTGTATGGCTGCAAATCCTCTATTTTCTAAACTTAATGATAAGTTTCTATAACTATCTTGATTGGGCCTCAGGATCATCTTAAAGGGGTAATCCTTGGAGGTCTTACCACCAGCCGGCTCGAAATTCACCGGGCTGAGACCAGTCGAGTCCTTCTGTTTCTCTTTGATGAAGATTTTTTCTCCATTCTCTAATCTGGAAGAGCTGGCGTTGGAAAATCCAGGAAATACGTGCCGGATCTCCTTTAAGATATCGGCCGGTTTCTTATAATCAAATCCTTTAACCTTCATCTTTCGGGCGAGTTGAGAAAAGATCCACCAATCTGGCTTCGCATCTCCTAGCGGAGGGATGACTCTCTGGGACATTTGTATACGACCTTCGACATTTACATAGATTCCCTCTGTCTCGGCGAAGGTCGCGGCAGGAAGGATGACATCAGCTTTTTCAGAATTCTCATCCAAATGACTGGTCTGAACGACCAAAAACTCGGTCTTCATTGTCTTTGGAAGCACTGCGGACCCTACAAGATAGAGTCCTTTGATGTTTCCTTCAAAAACCCATTGGAGGATCTGATCTTTAGCAATCGTTCGTTCCGAGGATGAATCCGAAAGTTCGAAAAGACCTCGATCGTTAAACTCCAAACCTAGCGGCAGTAATTTGGATCCACTCAAAAGAGCCAAGTTTCGGATTGCAGCCGCATTGGTAGCGTCAGAGGGGGATTGAGTAAGTCCCGCTCCAAACAGGAACACAGAAGTCCCTCCATTGGCAAAAAGGTCAGATACCTGCTTCAGGGATTTTTCGTCAATACCTGTCAACTTCGCTGCGTCGGATGCATGGATCTTCTCTAAAGATTTGACAAAACCGGAGGTGCTACCAACTTCAAGATTCTCTTTAGCCTCTGTTCCCTCCCACAGAAACTTGGCAAGGAAGCCAAATAGGAGCGATTCTGAACCAGGCTTGATCTTCAACCATTGCCAAGCAAACCGGTTGAGGAGGAATTCAGTCGGGCCGACAACGATCAGTTTGGCTCCATTCTTAACGGCTTTTAGAACTTCAAGCCAGATGATGGGATGGGATCTGACAATATCCGACCCGGAAAGGACAATCGTATCAGCATCAGAGATATCTTTGATATCAAAATTAAGCTTGGTGGGGGATCCACTTTTCTGCGCAGCCCTGTGACAATCTTCATAGGGAGAAAAAATCGATCGGGTATCGACATTCTTCGTTTTTAAAACGTCATTTGCAAACTTTCGGGTCACATACCCATCTTCGCATGCAAGTTGGGAGGACTCGATCAGTGCAATCTCCTTGCCTTTATACTCCTTGAGTTTCTGGGCCACAAAATCTAAAACTTCATCCCAGCTCACTTCTTCAAATTCGCCCTTTCTCTTGATCAAAGGAGACAGGACTCTCTGAGGGCTGTACACAACATCTTTAATCATGAACCGGCCTTTGACACAGGCTTGACCGTGATTGACGGATCCATCCGATGAAGGTGAAGCGCTCAAAATCCGGCCATCCTTTAACCAGATATCTAATTCACAACCCATGCTGCAAAGGGGGCAGATCGTTTTGGCCTCCCCATCGGGAAGGGATTGATACTTAAGCCCTCTCTCAGCTAAAGAGCCGGTGGGACACACATCCACACACGCTCCGCAGAATTGGCAACCCGACTCTAGGAGAGGCTTATCCAATACAGTCCCGATCACTTCATCCGGTCCCCTGTTGACGAACGCGATCGCTGAAGCGCCTCGCAATTCGTGACAGACCCGGACACATCTTCCGCACAGGATACAAAGATTGTAATTGCGATCAAAGAAAGGGTCTCTTCTCTTGATCTCGAAATCTCTGTAAACAGATGGGAAACCCACCTTTTCCAGCTTTAGAGCATCGACAACATCCTGAAGCTCACAGTGCCGATTGTTCGAACAGAGGACACAGCCCGTGACCTCCCCGACCTTTCTTATGGTCGATTTATACTCATCACAGCTGTCTTTTTCTGAGCAGATGAGACAGGCATTTGGGTGTTCCGTAAGTATCAATTCGAGGATGTCTTTCCTTAATTTCCGCAGTTCGGGAGAGTCGGTAACGATCTCCATGCCCTCTTCGACATAGGTTCCACAAGACGGGGGATAGCCCCTTCTCCCCTTTATCTCCACTAGACAAATACGACAGCCTGTAAAAGGAGATAATTCCTTATGATCACAGAGAGAGGGGATGTAAATCCTATTGTCACGGGCAACATTTAGAATGGTCCTTTGGCCTTCTGTCTCGATCGTTTTACCATCTATAATTATCTTCATTTCTTCACTCTCTTGGGAGAATCTTTCTTCAAAAGGCGCTTCCTCTTCTTCCCTGTGTATTTAGATACAGCCATCACTTTGGAAGGGCAGACATCAAAACAGGCTCCGCATTTTATACACAGATCCTGATCGATGATATGAACCTTCTTTCTTTCACCGCTGATGGCATTCACAGGGCAACTCTTCAAACACAGCAGACAGCCGACACACTTGTCGGGTTCGATGTAATAGCTGATCAAGGCCTTACAAACAAGTGCAGGACAGCTTTTCTCATTAATATGTGTCTCATACTCTTTCCGAAAATTCTGGAGAGTCGTGAGGACAGGATTCGGAGCAGTTTGGCCCAATCCACAGAGCGAACCTGCTTTTATCGTTTTAGACAGGTCTTCCAGTCGCTTGATATCTCCTTCCTCGCCTTCCCCCTTCGTAATGCGAGTCAGGATATTCACCATCTGTTTAGTTCCAATCCGGCATGGCACACACTTTCCGCAAGATTCCTCTTGGGTAAAGTTCAGAAAATACCGGGCCACATCAACCATACATGTATCCTCATCCATGACGATCATTCCCCCAGAGCCCATGATCGACCCGGCTTTAGCGAGCGTGTCATAGTCAATGGGAAGATCCAACTTCCCGACAGGAATACAACCCCCTGATGGTCCCCCAGTCTGAACGGCTTTGAACTTTTTGTTATCCTTGATCCCTCCGCCGATATCATAAATGATCTCACGGAGTGTGATCCCCATAGGGACTTCCACAAGACCTGTGTTGTTGATCTTTCCAACGAGCGAAAAGATCTTTGTCCCCTTGCTCTTTTTCGTTCCGACTTTTGAATACCAGTCAGCGCCCCGGTTTATGATCAACGGGACATTGGCCCAGGTCTCCACATTGTTGATGTTTGTTGGTTTTCCCCACAGACCTTTCTGAGCCGGGAAAGGAGGTCTCTGACGGGGGAAAGCACGCTTCCCTTCTATCGAGGCCATCAAGGATGTCTCCTCTCCTGATACAAAAGCACCAGCGCCTTCGACCAGATGGATGTTAAAATGGAATTCTGATCCCATGATGGACATTCCTAAAAAGCCATACTGCGTGGCCTTCTCCAGCGCGATTTTCAGGTGCTTGACAGCCAAAGGATATTCCATCCTGACATAGATATAACCCTCTGTTGCGCCGATGGCATACGCGCCTATGATCATCCCCTCGATGACACTGTGGGGATTTCCTTCCAGAAGACTTCTGTCCATGTAAGCACCGGGATCTCCTTCATCTGCATTACAGATGATGTATTTCTCATCAGATTTGGCTTTTCGACAGATGGCCCATTTCCGGCCCGTGGGAAATCCGCCACCCCCTCTGCCTCTCAAGCCTGAGTTTTCGATCTCTAGAATCACTTCTTCTGAAGTTTTATCAAACAGGACCTTGGTGAGAGCCTGATACCCATCCAGGCGTATATAATCCTCAATACTTCTTGGGTCGATCCTGAAATTATTACCCGTGAGGAGTCGCATCTGCTTCCCGTAAAAAGGGATGTCCTTTTGAAAAGCACTTTTCTTTCCTGTCTGCGGATCCTTATAAGTATATGAGTCTAATACCTCATCTCCAAAAACAGTCCTCTCCACAATCTCTGGAATATCCTTTGGCTCGAGGTTCCCGTAAAAAATCTCCTCAGGATAGATGATGATATTCGGTTCCAGTTCACAAAATCCGTGACATCCCGTTATTTCAACACCGACCGTATCTTTTAGGAGCCTTTTTTCCAACTCTTCATCGAGCGCATCGATGACAGGAAGGGAACCACTGGCTTGGCCACACGTCCCTGAGGATACGACAATCGTTTTTTTATATTGGGGACGCCTCGAAAGAATTTCTTCTTTCCACTCGTTTAATTGTTCCGGATTAGTGATTTTGTCCATAATAACTACTCTTTATAATCCTTAAGTATTCCATCTATTTTTTTCACCGTGATCTGAGAATAGTATTTCCCATCAACCACAACAACCGGGCCAATCGCACAACACCCCAAACAGTTCACTGTTTCGAGCGTGAACTTGTTATCTTCGGTTGTCTGGCCCACTTTAATGTCGAGCTTGCGCTCCATCTCCTCGGCGATCTGAGGACCTCCTCTGACGTGGCATGCCGTCCCCATACAGACCGTTACAATGTGTTCTCCTCGAGGCTCAAGACTAAATGCTTTGTAAAACGTCAAAACACCATAGATTTCGCTCTCTGAAATTTTCAGATGTTTGGAAATCGCAGTGATCACCTCTGGCGAGATGTATCCATATTCCGCTTGAGTTTTGTGCAGTATATGGATCAGCTCTTTCTGCTCAGTTGCAAATTCTTTTAAATATTTTTCCATTTTTACCACTTTAAGATTGAAATGATTTATTATGCTCCAAACCAAACCTCTCTGCGATGGACTTCCTCACCAATGCTCCGTGATAAACATAGGTTCCGCGGGAGAGGGCGACATCCTTTTTTATCACCTTATCCACACCAAATTCTCCGATCTGGAGCAAGTACATCGTCACCAGGTTGGACAAAACCTTGGAGGATGTCCGGCTTACTGCGGACGTGATGTTCGGCACACAATAGTGGATGATGCCCTCTTCGATGTACGTCGGCTGTTCCAGTGTGGTCAGACGACTGGTTTCGATACACCCTCCTTGGTCGATGGAGAGATCGATGATGACCGAGCCCTTCCTCATCTTTTTAACCATCTCCCGCGTTATCATCAAGGGAGCCTTCTCACCAGGCAGGAGAACGGCACCGATCAGTATATCCGCAACTTTGATCATCCGTTCGAGGTTGTACCGGCTCGCGATCAATGTGACCGCCCTGCCCATGGTCATGTCCTCAATCTCCCTGAGGCCCTCCATGTTATGCCCCAGAGCTATGGTGTGAGCACCCGCTCCAAGGAGAGCCTTGATGGCACTTTTAGCAAGAATCCCGCTGCCAGCGATGACAGCTGTTGCGGGAGGAACACTCACGACTCCGCCGATGACCACCCCTCTCCCCCCATAATTGCTCTGAAGATAGTGTCCGGAGATGACCAAACACATCTGGCCGGCGATCTCGCTCAGGCTCTCGATAAAAGGGAGCCTTTCATCATCGTTTTGGATTATCTCATATCCGATCATGGTGGCTTTCTTCTTAAGGAGTCCTTCGAGCACGCTTTTTTTTGCTACAGCCAGATGATGAAAGCCAAACAGGATCTGGTTTTCTTGGACAAAGCTACATTCCTCGTCATTTAGAGGAGAAATGTTGAGCACGATATCCGAGCGTCCGAAGACTTCCTCTTTTGTGAAGACAATCTTTCCGCCCAACGATGTGTACTCTTCGTTTGTATATCCTGACTTCAAACCAGCTCCGGCCTGGATATAGACCTCATGCCCTCTATTCGTCAGGGTGGATACTGAACTGGGTGTCAAACCTGCACGGTTCTCTATCTTGCTGCTTTCGTTGATAACGCCAATATTCATATTATCCTCCATGAGTCTAAAGGAGAAATAATCTAACCAAATATCACTATGAAGTCAAATTTTATGGATAATCCAGGAGAGAGATGGATTATTCACGAGTCGAGGCCAACCCACCCCACCCTTACATTAAGGTTGAGGCAGT
>CAZXJE010000015.1:5694-22415 GCA_964640835.1 uncultured Eubacteriales bacterium | reverse complement strand
GCCTTTAGGAGTCTAGATTTTTAAGGTTTCATTCATCGAAAAATGTTGTGTTGTAATGCTCCCCTAAAGGTTGTATAGGATTTTGCTGTTTAAGTGAAGGGCATGGGACATCTCCCAAGGGGAGATGTGAGGGAAGTCCCCACGTCTGAGCGAAGTTTCCTCGTTGGGGAAACTGAGCGTGTTTTCGATATCATATAATCTGGTCAATCGGAATGAAATAAGTATGGATTTGGAAATGCCAACCTTTTTGAAATGAGAGATTGAGGTCTAATCTGAATTGTGTTAAGTTAGGTGCCTATGCGAGAGTCCGTATGGTTATTACGCCCAGAAAATAAGCACGCAAGAACCCTTGCGACAGAGTTGGGGATACCTCTTGAGCTCGCTCAGATATTGATCAACCGCAACATAAGTGAAAAACAAGACGTACAGCAATTTCTGTTTGGAACACTGGAAAACCTTCATGATCCTTTTTTGATGAAGGGTATGCGTGAGGCGACAGACAGGATTAAAAAAGCGATTTCTAATGGAGAACGTATATTAATCTTCGGGGACTATGACGTCGATGGGATCCTCTCTGTGGTCGTGTTGACTAAAGCCCTTCAATCCCTGGGTGCAGAGGTAGAATATTTTATTCCGGATAGGCTGAAACAAGGATACGGAATGAAGGAAAAATACGTAGATTACGTTCTCGTAAGAGAATCCTCCCTGGTGATCAGTGTCGACTGCGGCATAAAAGCTGTGGATTTTGTCAGCCGGGCCAAAGAGCATGGTGTCGATGTCATCATCACAGACCACCATCAGCCGGGACCTTTTTTGCCGGATGCGGTAGCGGTTTTGAATCCTGTCTTGGAATCTTCGGAGTATCCCGATGGGACTCTGGCCGGGGTGGGGGTTGTGTTCAAATTGATCCAGGCTCTTTTGGAATCGGAGGGGAAAATTTCACAACTTCCTCACTACCTAAAACTCATATCCATCGGGACCATTGCAGATGTTGCCGCTCTCAAGGGTGAGAATAGGCTCTTTGTCAAGTTCGGACTGAAACAACTGGAAGATGTCAACAACATCGGCCTGAAGAGTTTGATAGAGGCCTGCGGCCTCTTGGGGAAGAGAATCACGGTGGGGGACATCGGATTCAGGCTCGCTCCGAGGATCAATGCGGCCGGAAGGCTGGGTCTCACCGATCTGGCGGTCCAGCTTTTCTTTTCAGAAACTGTCGGCGAGAGCGAGGAAGCGGTACGGCAATTGGACAAGCTGAATGTCGAAAGACAGAAGATCGAGGGAAAAATATTCCAACAATCCATGCGTTTGATCGAAGAAAAAAAGCTCCATGAGAAATACAAGCTTTTGATCCTTGGATGTGAGGAATGGCACAAGGGAGTGATTGGGATCGTGGCATCAAAATTGAAGGATGCCTTCCATCAGCCTATAATCCTTTTTTCTTACAGAGATGGGAAAGCCTCTGGCTCGGGGCGGAGTATAAAGGAGTTTTCACTCATTGAATGTTTGGATGAGAATAATCATTTCCTCTTGACCTATGGGGGTCATATTCTTGCTATCGGTTGTGAACTTATGCGTGATCGAATGGATGCGTTCAGAAAGGCTGTAAGCGCCTTTGCCGATTCAAAACTGACTGAGGATGACTTAAAGAAAAAAATACACATCGACGCAAAACTTAACTTCAATAAAATCGGAGTCCGATTCCTCGACAATTTGCAGCTACTCTCTCCCTTTGGAGTCGGAAATCCCAAACCTATTTTTTTAACTGAGATGGCAGAGGTCGTTGCTCAGCCGAAAACGATCAACGGCAAACACAGCAAATTCATACTCAAGCAAAACGGGAAGATGTTCGAAGCCCTGGGATGGGGAAGAGGCGATTGGGCCGATCAGGCACAAAGAGGAGATCTGGTCAACCTGGTCTATTCTCTGCAGTTCTCTCATTATCTGGGCGAAGAGAGGCTCAATCTCTCGCTTGAGGATATCAAAATCCGCTAAAATCATTTATAATATCCTTGGGGCATAACGTAAGATGACCGGTGTAGTTTTGCGTGTCGAAAAAATCAAGATCCAGTGGATAAAAGTTTGGCGATCACTCATTGCGGTTGCATTTTTTTTCCTTCTGGCAGTTATAGCCGTTAACTTGATCACAAATACAAAACAACAGCCAAAGATAGGCCAGGACCCCGAAAATGCTGAGCAAGAAATTCTCGAACATAAAGAACAGATCGAATTTTTTGAAACCAGAGGGCAGAAGGGGAATCTGCAGATTCGGGCGGATAAACACTACATGGGAGAGGATGACCAGTATCATCTCGAGGGGAATGTCGAGATCGTTTTTTTCGAAAAGAGCGAGGGAGAAGATATCTTTCTCTTTGGCAACGAAGTTGTCTATGACAAAGAGGGAGCCAGGTTTCAGTTTACAAGCAGATCCAAAGTTCAATTTAAAGACCTCAACCTTGATGTGTCTTTTTTGGAATACGATGCCGAGAAACAGATCTTTAAAAGCAATTATTCCGTCAATTTTACTTCCGAGAAGTTGTCAGGTTCCGGGAAAGGGATTGTCTATTCCCTGAAGGACAGGACATTGGAGCTCAAAGAGGACATACATCTAGAGTTGTTATCCGAGCTAAGTCCGTCTATCCCCATAGTTCTTGAGGGGGATAAGTTTTCGTTTATGAAGCGTGCGAAGAAAGGTAAACTCGAAGGTAATGTACGCATTACTCATGGTAGCAGCTGGATCACATCTGATCTCGTTAATTTTAAATTGACCGCGAACAGCGAAAATATCAGAACCAT
This sequence comes from uncultured Eubacteriales bacterium, assembly GCA_964640835.1. Taxonomy (GTDB): domain Bacteria; phylum Acidobacteriota; class Aminicenantia; order Aminicenantales; family Aminicenantaceae; genus WTAW01. The sequence goes on along the minus strand of CAZXJE010000015.1, from coordinate 19,622 downwards.
ACTATTCACGGGAAATGTCAGGGCTTCCCTGGAAGGGAACGAGGATGATTCTTCTTCAGAACTCGTGGAGGAAGCGCTTCCTCTCTATAGCGATAAGCGGGAGATACAAGCCGAGGAAGTCCTGGTTCAGGCTTTTCTCGATCTTCCCAAAATTCGGCAAGTATCAGCTAATGATGACTGTGTCTTCAAATTCATGGCAGCATCAGGAAAATTAACCCAAATCAGAGGAAAATCCATAGAATTTCGCCTGAGCCGCGAGGGCGAACTGGTGCGGTTTTTTGCAAATACGGATGCAGAGATCGCGGAGAGGGACGAAAGCGGAGAGATTCAGAAGAGTATTCATGGAGTCACTATAGCCCTTGAGGACGATAAGAACTCCCTTGTAGCCCGGGGCAAAGATGCCATCAGAGCGAGTTTGTTAACGAATGATTCAGATATAAAAGCAGAGATGATCAGGATTTCGCGCAAGAACAACAATATGGATGCAAGCGGGAACGTCCAAGTGATTTTTAGTGCTCAGGAGGAAGGAAAGCGGGCCATTGGATTTTTTTCAGAAAACAAACCTGTGTTCATAACGACTCAGGACATGAGATATTTGGCCTCGCAGGAACGTTTTAATTTTAGTGGAGGCAATAAAGTTTGGCAGGACAAGGATATACTGTTCGCTGACGTGCTCAACATTCACAAGGATACAGGCAAGGTTACTGCAGAGGGTAACATCAGCTCGACTTTCCCATATGTCCCCAAGGATAAGGAGGGGGAAGAGCGTGTGACTATTTCTGCAGAGGCAATGTCGTATGACCCTGACAGGGATATTGTTCATTACCACGGGAAAAATACTCTTAAAGTAGAGAACGTCCTTTTAAAAGCACAGTCCGTTTTCATCCACCTGGAAAAGGGGGATGGGGAGATAAAAAGGATCACCGCAACCGACGATGTCGTAATCACACAAGAACAGTACCAAGGCAGAGGACAAAGGGCCGTGTTCGACATGAAAAAGGAAACGATCGTTCTTACGGGAAACCCGGTTCTTATAGCCGAGGACCAGGGGAGGACAACAGGGACTAAATTGACTTTTTTCATAGCCGATGGTAAAATCGTCGTCGAAAATAGAGGCCGAGAAAGGTCTGTAACAGTTGTAAAATCGTGAAATATGAACAATTATCTCGAAGCGACAGGACTGGAAAAGAGTTACCATAAAAAAAAAGTTGTCGACGACGTATCGATTAGGGTTAAAAAGGGCGAGATCGTTGGACTTTTAGGGCCCAACGGCGCAGGAAAAACGACATCATTCTCCCTCATTCTCGGACTCGTTCCTCATGATTCAGGCAAAATTACCCTTGATGGTGAGGACATCACAGACCTTCCCATGTATTTAAGGGCACGGAGAGGCCTCTGTCTGCTTCCACAAGAACCTTCTGTATTCCGAAAACTAACAGTTGCCGACAACCTGACGTCCATTCTGGAAATGATCGGAGGCTCACTCTCAAGATACAACGGCCGCATAAAAGAAACTCTTGTCGAGTTTGGGCTCGACAAACTCGCTGGAGCCAAAGCATATACCTTATCGGGCGGGGAACGCAGGAGGCTTGAGATCGCACGAGCGTTGATCACCGATCCTGAGTACATTCTTTTGGATGAACCGTTCACAGGCATCGACCCGCTGGCAATCATTGACCTTCAAGAAATCATCCTTGCATTGAAGAAAAAAAAGATCGGGCTCCTCATCACAGATCACAGTGTTAGAGAGACCTTAAAGATCACCGACCGTGCATACATCATCGATAGCGGCAAGATCTTGAAAGAAGGAACCCCACAAAACTTGATCACTTCTGAGGAAGTCAGACGATCATATCTCGGAGAGAATTTTGGGTTGGAATGAATCGACGGATGGAGATGGATTAAGGGAACGACAGTGGCCATGAAACAGCAGCTCCACCAAAAACAAGTACAAAAGCTCATTCTTGCGCCTGCTTTGCAACAAGCGATCAAACTCCTTCCTCTCACGAATCTCGAACTCATCGAGATCATCGATACAGAGCTCTCTCAAAATCCCATGCTGGAAATCGAGGAAGAGACTATGGAAGTGAAGAGCGAGGAAGAAAAGCCGCAAGAAAGGAGCGAGGCAGAAAAGGAACAGGAAAATGCAGGCGATATCCCCAGGAGCAATGAGACGACCGAACCACAAAAGAAAGAGGAGGATCCAGACCTCGAAGCTTACTTCCATGAGTATTTTGATAACTCTATGCGGTCATATTTTGTGGAGAAAAAAGAGGCTCCTGATTTCGAGAACTTTGTGTCCAAAACAGATTCTCTTTGGGATCATTTAGAGTGGCAGTCGAACTTGACATTTTCTGATGAAAAAGATCGTCTCGTTGCCCAGTATATTATCGGAAACATCAACGAGGATGGGTATCTCGTCTCACCTGTTGAAGAGATCATTGGAGCCACTGGAGCCACCCAAGAGCAGGTGGAAAAAATTCGTGAAAAGATAAAGAGGTTTGACCCCATCGGCATTGGTAGCATGGATCTCAGAGAGGCTCTGCTTGCTCAGATGGAATATTTTGAAATTGATGATCCAGTCACAAGAACGATCGTCGATGTACACTTGTCTCTTCTGGAAAAATCCGATTTTATTCAACTGGCAAGGGTGTTGAGTATCTCACTCGCAGAAGTCAAGTCTCACATCGAGGTCATCAAAGGCCTGGACCCCGCACCTGGAAGAAAATACAGCAAGGAAAAAACATTCTATGTTGTGCCCGATATCATCGTTCGGAAGGAGGACGGTGAGCTGAAGATCATCCTCAATGATGAGGGGATGCCTCAGCTGAGAATCAACTCTTTCTACAAAAAAATGTTGGCTCAAATGTCAAAGGAAGATTCAGAGGCGAGTGAGTTTTTAAGGGATCGGATGAAAAAAGCCTTCTGGTTCCTCCGTAGCTTGAATCAGCGTAACCAAACCATCTTCAAAGTCGCCAAATACATTGTGGACAAACAGAAGGATTTCATAGAAAAAGGGATTGAATTCATCAAACCTTTAACCCTGATCGAACTGGCACAAGAGATCGGGGTGCATGAATCCACAGTTGGACGAGTCGTTGCCAACAAATACATCATGACGTCTAGAGGGGTCTTCCCTCTTAAATATTTTTTCCATAAATCTCTCTCTGGAGATTTTGGTGAAGAGATCTCTTCTTTAAGAGTTAAAGATAAGATAAAAAAATTGGTGGAACAGGAAGATAAAAGGAATCCTTTGAGCGATATCGAGATCGAAGAGATCTTGGCAAAGGAGAATTTTAAGATTGCCCGAAGGACTGTGGCAAAATACAGAAAACAGCTCCGCATCCCACCTTCCCACATCAGAAAGAGAAAGTATTGGATGGAGGAGACTCAATGAATATCAACTATACGGCCAGGCATACGAGTGTTTCACCTGACGTCAAAAAACACTGTGAACGAAGGTTGAGGGCCATCGAGAAGTTGCTCGGATATCCCGTTGAAGCCGATCTTATCCTGTCTGTAGAGAAATACAGACACAAGGCCGAGATCAATGTCAAGATCAAAGGGGCCACGTTGAACACCGTGGAAGAAACGCATGATATGTTCAGTTCAATGGGATTGGCGTTTGACAATATCGAGAAGAGAGTGAAAAAGGAACAGGAGAAACTGCAAGGAAGAAAGAGAAGAAAGAACCGAGAGGTCATGTCGGTCCCTCCCCCTCTAGATACAGAGGATCAACCGGTGAGAGTGATCCCGAGTCGAGATTTTTCTCTAAAACCCATGTCTGTGGAAGAGGCTCTCCTTCAGCTGGAATCCAGAAAAAAAGAAATTTTTGTCTTCAGGAAATTTGATTCAGAAAAATGGGCTGTTCTCTACAGAAGAAAAGACGGCAATTATGGCTTAGTTGAGCCCGAATAAATTCCTTGAGAGAGAGAATCTAGTGAAAGTATACAGTTTATTAACACAAGATATGGTGATCCCAGAGCTCGAAAGCACGACGAGAGATGATGTCCTCAAGGAAATGGGGGCGTTTCTCAAGAATCGGAACAAAATTACCAAAGATAAAGATTTATACGAAAAATTGTTGCAACGGGAAGAGCTTGGCAGTACGGCCATCGGTGATGGCGTCGCCATCCCTCACTGTAAGATGAAGGGAGTGAAAAATCCGGTGGTGATGTTGGCCATCTCTAAAAAAGGCCTGGATTTTCATTCTTTGGATGAAAAACCCTCCTATATCTTTTTCCTCGTGGTCTCTTCACCGGACAATCCCAGCGTGAACCTCCAAATCCTTGCAGCCATCGCCCATCTCGTGCGCAAAGCCAAGCGGGTCATCAGAAAGATCCAAGAGGCCGAAGATATCAGCAAAATCTTGGAAGTCCTCAAAGACGAGGAAGAAAGAATAGATGATTAGGGAAAGGAAGCTTTCCCTTTGTAGGGATCTTGGGAGATGATCATTCCAGGAGGATTGCTCCGGGTGTTCGGGCTGGGAGTTTTGATCGTAGGGGATAGCGGAGTCGGCAAGAGTGAAAGCGCACTGGAGCTTATCACGAGAGAACACCGTTTTATCTCGGATGATGTCACAGAGTGCTATGTAGAGAATGACCGATTGTTTGGCGTTGCACCGGAGGTTAGCCATCATTTCATGGAGATCAGGGGATTGGGGATCATCAACATCAAGGAGATCTTTGGCGCAAAAGCCGTTTCTTATCGAGAAGAGATTCGTCTGGTGATCAATCTGCAGAGATGGGAAAAGGGAAAGATATACGACAGGATGGGACTGGAATTTGCTCGAGATCGAAAGATTGCTGGTGTTTCAGTCCCCCAGATCACGATTCCTGTGGGCCCAGGGCGGAACATTGCTACTTTGATCGAGGTGGCCTGTAAAGTTTATCTCTTGAGAGAAACAGGCTATCATGCGCCCCAAGAGATTATCGAGAGATTGGACAGGACGCTTCTCGATAAAAAAAATAAAAAGAGGCAACCCCAGTGAAAGACGATAGATTTCTCATTATTACAGGCTTGTCAGGGTCTGGGAAAACCAGTGTCAGCCGTTTTCTGGAGGACTTGGGCTATTATTGCATCGATAACCTTCCTGCCAAATTGATCCCGAGTTTTGTGGATCTGTGGATGCGCGAAGAATTCAAAATAGAAAAAGTCGCTCTTGTGGTTGACATTCGCGAGGAAGGATTTACGACTGAGTTTCCGAATGAGGTGGAATCCATAAGGAAGAAGATCCCGATCTGGATGATCTTTCTCGAAGCTTCAGATGAAACTCTCGTGCAGCGCTTCAGTGAGAGTAGGCGCCCACATCCTCTGACGCGAAAGAGATCTGTTGCTGAAAGCGTTTCTCTGGAAAGGGAAAGTTTGGCCGGGATCAAGACAATGGCGGATGAGGTGATCGATACCACGGCGTTGAGTGTCTGGGATTTAAAAAAGATACTGACCAGACGATTTCTCAGCCGGAAAGCACAACAATTACAGATTGTCATTGTCAGTTTTGGGTATAAATACGGGATACCTGTCGACTCTGACTTAGTGTTTGATACGCGATTTTTGCCCAATCCATTTTATATCAATGCGTTGCGAGAAAAAACGGGAAGAAGTAAGAGTGTGCGCGAATATGTTCTCCAATCCGCGGGAGCGAATCAGTTTTTGATGGAATTGTACAGATTCGTGGGTTACCTGATGCCCAAATTTGTTGAAGAGGGGAAGAGCACCCTGACCATTTCTGTGGGCTGTACAGGAGGTAAACACCGGTCAGTTGTCTGCGGTGAGCAGCTCAAAAATCACTTGAGGAGCCATTCCTACTACGCCCGCATCTACCATCGGGATATTTATAAGTAGACCTGCTTTCTTCATTCCACATTCGGATGAATTTCCAAATCAGTGTTGATGTCATTCCGAGTGATCAGATTATATGATATCAAAAACACGCTCAGTTTCCCCGGCGAGGAAACTTCGCTCGGATCCGGGCTTCCCTCACATCTCCCCAAGGGAGATGTACCATGCCCGTCCAGCCCTTCTCACGGTTTTTTCCATCACACAATCTGATCACTCAATAACGCTATGGGGCATTTATGACATCATGGATTTGGAAATGTTTAGAATAGATGATAAAATGTTGAATAATTAGTATGAGTTATGCAAAGATAAGAGGGTTCGCTCCCCGTTTGGTATTATGGACAAAACAGACATAGAAGTCGAAACGGATAAGCAATAGAAGAATGATCGGTGGTATCATCGTCTCCCACGGCAAATTGGCAGAGGAGCTTCTGAATGCTCTGACGATTATACTCGGCGAAACTGTCAACATCGAAGCTATTTCCATCGGATGGTATGATGATGTAGAGGCTTCAAAAAAGAAGATCAACGAGAGCCTCAAAAAGGTCGATCAGAAGAACGGTGTTCTGATATTCACAGATATGTTTGGAGGGACTCCTTCCAACTTGAGTTTCAGTTTTTTAAAGGACAATCAAGTTGAAATAATCACCGGAGTGAATCTGCCGATGCTCATTAAATTTGCATCTCTCCAAAGGAGCAATAGCCTACAGGAAGTGGCGAAGAAAGTTGTTGAACAGGGCCAAAAAAATATCCACCTTGCTAGCGCTCTTTTACGGTCCAAGAGCTGAACCAGCCTGGCTCCCATGGTAAAGAAAAAAGTCGTCGTAAAAAATAGGCTCGGGCTTCATGCTAGGGCTGCTGTGAAATTTATGAACCTGGCTAATCGGTTCGCCTCTTCTGTGTGGATCGAAAAGAATGGGAATGAAATTGATGGAAAGAGCATACTTGGAATTTTGACTCTGGCAGCTGTACAGGGTTCGGAAATAACACTGAAGATCTCAGGCCCCGATGAGGACCAAGCTCTCAATGCGTTGGAAACGCTTATCGAGAACAAGTTTAACGAAGAAGAATAGACTGATGGAATATCTGAGACTAAGAGGAATCGGCGTATCTCCCGGAATATCGATCGGGGAAGTTCTCCTGACGGAGCGCGTGATTTTTTCATCGAGAAAAGACAACATTGCGCCGAAGCAGTTGGGCAATGAGATCGCTCGTTTGGAAAAAGCCATCGAACGCACCCAACGGCAGTTGATGATTATCAAGAATAAAGTGAAGGAAAAAGTCGGGGAGGAACATTCTTTCATTTTTGATGCCCACCTTCTTATCGTGAAGGATAGTTCGTTGTTTGCAAGTCTAAAAAAGATCATAACAGAAAAGATGACCCGCGCAGAATGGGCGATATCACAAATCCATGAGCAATACATGATCGAGTTTGAATCCATCGCTGATGAATATTTCAGAGAAAGGAAGTTCGACGTCTCGGATGTGCTGTCTCGAGTGTATAAAAATTTAGAGCCCTTCGAACCGAAAAAAACTCACGACGATAAAGACAAGATCCTGGTGGGACATGACCTCTTGCCTTCGGAAGCAGCCCTGCGTTTGAGTCAAGGAAACGTGCTCGCTGTCGCCTTGGATATGGGAGGCCAGACCTCCCATACGGCAATTCTCGCTCGGTCTTTGAACATTCCAGCAGTTGTCGGACTGAGGAACATTACCAAACGTGTCAAGAATGGAGATATTTTGATTGTAGATGGAACCGATGGTGAGGTCCTAATCAATCCCCCCCTAGCCACAGAAAAAGAGTTTATCAGCAAGAAAATAAGATATGAAAATTATCGTAAGGAACTCCGAAAGACAGCCAAGTTGAAGTCTTTGACCTTGGATGGCGAAAGGTTTTATCCGATGGCCAATATCGAGCTGCCAGACGAGGTTAAACCGGCATTTTCTCTTGGCGCGGAGGGAATCGGACTTTTCCGGTCGGAATTCATCTATTTGCACAGCACGTCCCTGCCTTCGGAGGAGGAGCACTATAATGCCTATTATCAGTGCGCCAAAGTTGCCCACCCCGCCCAGGTCTACATCCGGACGATGGATATCGGAGGCGAAAAAAGTCTCCCCCAATTAAAAATAGAGAAGGAGCCCAATCCGGCTCTAGGCCTAAGGGCGATCAGGTTTTCTCTCCACGATAGGGAACTTCTCAAAACTCAGCTCCGTGCGATCCTGAGAGCGAGTGTTTTTAAGAATGTGCGTATCCTCATTCCCATGATCACTGAATATGAGGAGATAATAGAGGTGAAGAACCTCTTCGAAGAGGTCAAGGGGGAGTTGCGGTCGCAGAAAATCAAGTTCGATACACATATTCCCTTGGGGATCATGATCGAAGTTCCCGCAGCGGCGGCTATGACAGATGTGCTGGTCAGAGAGGTGGATTATTTATCAATCGGGACAAATGACCTGATTCAATACTATCTGGCTGTGGACAGGTCAAACGAGCTGGTGTCCTATCTTTTCAAGCCTCTCCATCCAGCGATTTTACGGATCCTCAAGTTCATCATTGAGACCACTCAAGCTGCAGGGAAAGAGATCACAGTCTGTGGCGAGATGGCCGCTGACCCCCTAGCTGCACTCGTCTTGCTCGGTTTCGGGTTGCGTAAATTCAGCATGAATCCTATTTTTATTCCCCGGATTAAAGAGGTCTTGCGTTCAGTGGAAAACAAAACTATCCGGAGGATCGTGCGGAAAGCGATGTTTCTTAATTCGGCCCAGGAGATCGAAGAGTACATCATCGAAAGGGTTCTTATTAAGTATCCGAAGGCTTTTTTAATGGGTTCGAAAAACTAATCCCGGCCGTATTTGTCTTCGAGCCGGACGATGTCGGATTCGTCCGAGTCACCTATCCAGATCTCCATGATGCGTGCCGATGAATCACCGATACATTTCATCCGGTGAGCAGCCTGTACAGGGATGAATATCTCTTCGTTTTTCTCTGGTTGCCAGACTTTATCTCCAACCGTCACTTCCAAACCTCTGTCCAATACGACCCAGAACTCGCTGCGGCGCTTGTGATACTGGAGAGACAGTGTCTCTCCCGGATTGACAGTGATGATCTTAATACTTCCTGCAGATCGGTGGGGGAATGAACGGAATTTTCCCCAGGGCCGAATATCTTCCACGATGTCATTTTTGAAGCGGGTCATTTCTTCAGTTTGGTTTTTTTTATCGGGTGTTTTCACTTGTGTTTACCATTCCTCTGCTCGATTTTACTTTTATCCTAACGATGGTTTTGAAGGAAGCCACAGGTCCAAGGGATATTTTCTATCACAGAACAGGTAAAATTAATCCGCTTTGTTTAAAAATCCACCTAACTTCCTAGGCCACAGGAACTCAGAGTGTGTCTGCGTCAGAAGGGAACTTCGTCGTCTTCGCTGCTCTCCTCAATGGATGGGCTTTGATCCCCTTCAGGAAATTCCGACGGCGAAGTCTGGGATGTAAACGGTCTCTCATCCGAGGTGTCCTCTCTTTTGCCGAGGAGAACGATATTTTGGGCATGGACTTCGGTTGTGAATTTTTTATTCCCGTCCCTGTCTTGCCAACTGCGGGTTCGCAATTTTCCTTCGATCAAGACTTGTTTTCCCTGGGTCAGATATTTTTCACAGAATTCGGCCTGTTTTCCCCAAACCACAATCCGATGCCATTCTGCCCGAATGTCACTCTCATTGGTGCTGGGATTAAAATACTTCTCGTTTGTGGCCAGGTTGAAATTGGCAACCGCCCTTTCCGTTTGAGGGATGTACCGCAGCTCTGGGTTTCTGCCAAGGCGACCGATTAGAATGACTTTATTGAGGCTGTTGATGTCTCTCATTGTTTGTTTCCAGTTCTCTAATTTTCTGTTGAGCGATCTTGGTTTCCTCTTCGAGGGGGAATTTTGTGATCAAGAGCTTGAACACAGAAAGCGCTTCTTCTTTTTTTTCCTGCTCTGCGAGGCTTATTCCTTTTTTGAGGTATGCGGCTGGAATCTTATCCCCGTTGGGGTAGTTGAGTATCAATTCGTTGAAATGTTCAATGGCTTCATTATATTTCTCTTGGCTAAAGTAACATTCTCCGATCCAGTAGAGCGCATCGTCGGCGAGAGGGCTTTCAGAAAATTGGGACTTGTAGATCGTGAAGCCTTCGATAGCCAATTCAAAATTTCCCTTCAAATAATCGGACCTGGCCATATTGTACACTTCGTTCGGGGAGAGGTTGGGAGAGATCGAAGGCGGCGGCTCGCCTTCGGAGGGCTGGTCGCTGGTATCTCCATGCTCTTCTGTTGGGAGAGACTCGGGCTGGTTTCCCTCGGAATCCTCCCCTTCTGTGACCTGCTCAGCTAGAGGAAGAGCACCTCTTTTGATCTCGATCAAGTCTTCGGAGAATTTGGCAAGCTGTGTGTTTATGGTCTCCACTTTCTCGAGCAGGATCTGGTACTGTGCAGGGAGCCTTCTCTGTTCCTCTCTGACACTTGCTTGAGCTGACTGGAACTGGTGTGTCAGGTCGATAAGCTCCTTCAGTTGATCCCTTATGCCCTTGATCTCCACTGCATTCTGTTCGATCTTTTTGTCCAGGGCAAGGACTTGTTGATTGAGCTGCTGCACATCTTTGTAGATGAGTTCATAAGCCTTTTCCCTCTTGGTTTGGCTTCCGCTGATTGCCAGGGAAATACCAAGAAGCAGAATGAGTCCGGAAGAGAGTCTTTTTCCCATGAATTATTTTGCGATGATCGTGAATTGTGCGCGTCTATTCCTTTGCCATGCCGTCTCGTTGTGTCCCATATCGAGCGGTTGGCTCTTGCCGTAAGAGATGATCTTGAGTCTGTCAGAAGAGACACCAAGGGAAGAGAGATAATCCATCGTGCTCTTGGCTCTTTTTTCTCCAAGTGCAAGGTTGTACTCTTCTGTTCCTCTTTCGTCACAGTGCCCTTCGATGAGGATCTTGGCAGAACTAAATTTGTTGAGCCATGCGGCGTTGGCCTCCAGGACAGGTTTGACATCATCATTTATGAAATATTTGTCGTAATCAAAATAGATCATCTGGAGTGGTTTTTCAGCGTTAAGTGCTTCCAGGGATTTTTTCATGAAGATCTCTTCTTCCGTGAGTTCTGGTTCTTTCACCACGGGAGGTTCTTCGACTTTTTCGATTTTGGGTTGCTCCTTCACCTGAGGTGGTGGCGGGGGGGCCTGTTCCACCTTTTTTTTGCATGACATAAGAAACCCAAAGACCAGAAAACAAGCGAGAATAAGGATGAGTGTTTTTTTCATGTGACCTCCTTCACGTTTTGTTCCATCTCTCCTGATTTGTTAATAGAGCTATCCAATCAGCTCCAATTGTATACGATTAAAATTTCTCCTGTCAACATCATCTATCCCGAACTGTTCATAAAAAACGTCGATACTCTCTTTACTTCAACAATGTCAAGAACTTATCCTGACATTGTTGAAAAAACTTTGCAAGAAGAATCTTTCTATATTCATCCACTTACCGAGACCACTCCGGGAGTTTATTTTCCCCTTTAGAAGTAAGACGGCGCATGTTTGCGCCATCATAGTCTATCGCGTAAAGCTGGATAGTTCCTATACGGTTGGAAGAGTAAATAATGTGCCGCCCGTCCGGAGACCAGCTCGGAGATTCGTTCCTTGCATTGCTCTCTGTGAGTTTTACAGTCTGGTTTGTTCTTAAGTTGAGGGCATAAATATCGAAAACGAGGTCAACTCTGGACACATATGCGATCATATCGCCGGCTGGAGACCATGCGGGTCCATCGAAATAACTCCCCCCGAAACTGACTCTTCGGACGTTTGATCCCTCGGCATCCATTATATATATCTGCGGAGTCCCCCCCCGGTCCGAGGTGAATGCGAGCTCTCGACTAGTCGGAGACCATGAAGGGGCGGTGTCGATGGCTTTGTTAAAAGTCAGTCTTTTCATGTTTGAGCCATCGCTGTTTGCCACGTATATCTCGGAGTTCCCCTCTTCAAGTGTCGAACAGAATGCCAGTTTTTTTCCATCCGGGGAAAAGGCCGCGCCAAAATTCGTTCCCTCGTTCTGGACGCCTATCTGTTTTCCTTCGTAGATATTCAGGATATACAGGCCCGCTCTGCCCTGGCGGTATGAGGTGTAAGCGACGCTTCTTCCGTCCGCAGACCAGGCAGGCATGTAATCTTTGATGGTGTTGTAAGTGATGCGTGTTTGATTGTAGCCGTCATAATCCATCATGAAGAGCTCGTCGTTGCCATCCCTGTTGGAGATGAATACGATCTTGGAAGTGAAAATGGGTGGATGACCGAGCATTTTCATGATCTCATCAGACATTCTATGGGCAACCAAGCGGATGAGGTTCGTTTGCGATTGGTATCTCTTCCCGAATATAAATTTTTCCGATTTGACATCAAAGAGTTTTCCTTCGAAGAGAATGATGCCTTCTTCTTCACCCTCCGAGACCTCTCCTACAAACAGAAGCTTTGCTTGGATGGACTCCCAATCCTTGAAGAATATCTTTTGAGGGTCCAGCGGCCGGATATAGCTGTAGTAGCTGTCGGGGAGTGTGTTGAAAACACGACTGTATTTAAGGTTATCTGTGATGATATCCTGGGCTTTTTCTGCAAAAGATTTGGCTTCGGGCGAAGAGCCGTTCACGATGAAATCGGGGATGGCTACGGGAATGGCAGGAATGCCCCCTTTGATGCTCATCACTACATCTTGTTGGGCATAGAGGGCGGTACTGCCAACCAGGAAAATAACGCATGTCAAGATGATTTTTTTCTTTGTCTTATTATTCATTTATTATGCTCGAATATCAGGTGAATGCCTAAAAAATCTTCTTCGTAATCACTGGGTAAGGGAGGAAATGGAGCCGAAGATTGGATGGCCCTGCGAGCAGAGAGGTCGAGGGAGCGTATCCCACTCTGTTCTCGAATCTCGAGTGTGGAGATCTCTCCGTTTCTGAAGATTTTGAAGTAGACCGTTGTGCGAAAATCTCCGGTGACCCCCGGGCTGATCTGCGATGTATACCAGTTGCCAGAGATCTTACTGTGAATTGTCTGAAGATAATAGGTGTACGGGAAATTAGAGAGTCCGATCTGAGAAGACAATTCCGAACCAAAGCCGCCGCCACCTCCAGGGCCGCTACCGATACCGATTCTCACTCCAGTGCCTGCCCCGCTTCCTGTTTTTGAATCTAAACCTTCGGATGTTTTTGACGAGCTGCTCTCAGGGGATTTCTGTGTTTTTTGTATGACGGCTTTTTTCTCGCTCGGAGGGATTATCTCTCTTTTCGGTTTTTCAACAGGGTGTCTGAGAGTTGATGGCGATTCCTGTTGAAGTTTTTGTGGGGTTGTCAGATCCCTGAGGGTCTCTCTTTGAGGAACTGCGGTTTCTGTGAGTTTTTCTTCTGTACGGGATCCACCGCCTCCACCACCCCCCGGGAAGGAGATCACATTGACGTAATGGATCATCCCTTTTTTTTGGGACTTAGGGAAGTAAGGCGAGAGCAGAATAAGAAGAAATAACGCAAGATGGAATGAGATGGATACGACTAAAGCTCGTTTAAAGTTTAAATCCCCCTGACTCACTGCCGCCATTTCTACTTCCTGTCCCTTTCTTCTATGGGTTTAACGACTAAGCCAACGACTTCGACTCCCGCCTTTTTTGTGACGTCAAGGACGTTGATGACATAGCCGTAGGGAAGGCTTTCATCCGCCTTGATAAAAACCACTTTTCTCTCTTTACCGTAGAAATATTCCTTCAGTTTGTTCTCGAGCAAAAAGATGTTTATTGGGGACTCTCCGATATGGATATACCGGTCTTGAGTGATCGTCATCGTGAGTCCCTCCTCAGCGGGAGAGGAATTGGTTTCAGCTTGAGGGAGGTTGACACCGATACCGGATTGCATCATAGGAGCGGTCACCATGAAGATGATCAACAACACGAGCATCACATCCACAAGAGGAGTGACGTTGATTTCGGAGAGTGAAGTCCCGATTTCTTTCCGTTGTATAGAATTATATTTAAACGCCATAGAGTCTTTCGGTGATACTCAAGAATTCTATCGAAAA
>CAZXJE010000015.1:0-5594 GCA_964640835.1 uncultured Eubacteriales bacterium | reverse complement strand
ATTATATTTAAACGCCATAGAGTCTTTCGGTGATACTCAAGAATTCTATCGAAAAATCTTCCATATCGGAGACGACTTCCTTGATGCGGTAAAGGAAATAGTTGTAGGCTACGACCGCTGGGATTGCGGCGAAGAGCCCCAAGGCTGTTGCGATGAGCGCTTCGGCTATCCCTGGCGCGACTGTCACCAAACTGGCAACTCCCTGAACGCCGATCTCGCGGAAAGAATCCATAATTCCCCAAACCGTACCAAACAGACCGATGAATGGCGTAACACTCCCGGTCGTGGCTAAAAAATTCATCATTTTTTCCAGCCGAGACACCTCTCTGTTAGCAGCCTTGATCAGAGCTCTGTTTACCGTCTCTAGATTGGCGGGTGTCAGAGTAGGGTTAGAATTGGATTTCATGTAGTGAGAAAGCACCTTGAATCCGGATCGAAAGAGCTTTGCTTCAGGACTTCCCCTGTACTTCTTGGCAGCCTCGTTCACCTCGGTGAGGTTTGCGCTTTTTCGGAAGATGTTTAGGAATTTCTTGGACTGAGAGGATGCCGTCCTCAGAGTTTTTCGCTTAAAGAATACGACTGCCCATGAAAAGACAGAAAAAAAAAGGAGGACGAGCAGTACAAATTTGACGATGATACTGGCTTCAAATATTAGGTTTAAAAAGTCCATTTTTCCGTTTCAAAAGTAGCATATGCCTGGCTACTTGTCAAACTTTCCGCTCTGTTGGTTAGCATTTCCAAATCCGTGTTGATGTTATTTCGAGTGATCAGATTGTATGATATCAAAAACGATCAACGAGAAAGCAGTGCGGCTCTTGTAGGGACCGTTTCCCAAACGGTCCGTTCGGGGAGCGGACCGTACAAAGAAAAATACCATGCCCGTCCAGCCCTTCACACGGTTTTTTCCATCACACAATTTGATCTCTCAATATCGCATTGCAATTCCTGTCATCACGATTTTGGAAATGCTTTTAGAGTTACGGGAAGGTTTGACAAACCAGGATTGACGTAATAGATTGAAAGCACGAGCCAACCGGAAGAGGCTGGAAATGACTGAAGGAAAAGTGTCCCGAGAGGAGAGGAGATTCCAGCCTGCGCAGTTGCTCGCTGCAAGCTTTGTTGGTGCCATTTTAATCGGGACTCTCTTGTTAGCGCTTCCCTTCAGCACACAATCGGGCAAGATATCCTTCGTGGACTCCCTCTTTACAGCGACTTCAGCCGTATGTGTGACGGGTTTGACCGTTAAGGATACAGCCACGTATTTCTCCCCTGTGGGAAAGGTTATATTATTGATCCTTTTTCAACTGGGGGGCCTGGGGATCATGGCTTTTTCCACACTGATCCTTCTCGTTGCAGGGAAGAGGATATCCGTAAAAGACAGGATCGTCATCCAGGAGGGATACGCTTCTTCTAAGATCAAGAATGTAAAGGTTTTGTTGAGAAATATTTTCGTCTATGCATTGATTATTGAACTTGTAGGTACTCTTTTTCTCTATTTACACTGGTGCAGTCGATTCTCCGGGCCTCAAACGTTCTTTGAATCAGTATTTCATTCTGTATCCGCCTTTTGTAATGCTGGATTCTCGCTTAGCAGTGACAGTTTTATTGCTTGCCGCAGTGATTTGTGGCTGAACATCATTATCATGGTGTTGATCGTGCTAGGAGGATTGGGTTTTTTGGTGCTCCAAGAGCTTAAAGAAATGAGCGTTGCATTGATCATGCGGAAAAAAATGCACGTCTCTCTCCATACAAAGCTTGTCCTTACTCTTACTTTTTTTCTCGTTGTTGTTTCAGCTCTCTCAATCTTTGTTATTGAAGGGAATCACGCCATGCAGGATTTTGGGATGAAGGAAAAGATCCTGGCCTCTTTTTTCCAGGCGGTTACTGCACGTACAGCCGGGTTTCATACGATGGCGTTGAACTCCCTGCGTTTTGCCAGCATTTTTATGTTGGTCATATTAATGTTCATTGGTGCATCTCCCGGGTCCACAGGGGGTGGTGTGAAGACCAGTACGGCCGGAGTTATCTTCGCTTTCCTGAAATCAAGGGTTCAGGCAAGGGAGTCGGTCAGCCTTTTTTACAGAACTCTTCCACTTGATCTGATCATCAAAGCTTTTGCAGTTGTCACTTTGAGTATCGGAGTGATTTTTCTTGCCGCTTTTGTCCTATTTCTCGTGCAGCAAGATGGGTCTATGGAGGGAGTGTTTTTTGAGATTGTCTCCGCCTTCGGAACAGTGGGTCTTTCGCTTGGTATCACTCCCGAACTGACAGGATTGGGTAAAGTCATTCTGGTACTCACCATGTATATTGGAAGAATAGGCCCTTTAACGCTCCTCTATGCGTTTAGCCGTCGAAGGGCTTACGGGAAGTTCGAATATGTTGAGGAATCCGTTATGATCGGATAAACTTTGGATTGAAGGAGCAGAGGTATGAAGATTGCGGTGATCGGACTGGGAAGTTTTGGCTCTCATGTCGCCAAAACACTGTATGAAATGGGTCATGAGGTTGTTGCTATCGATGAAGACAAAGCCAGAGTGGACGACCTGAAGGATTTGGCCACGCATGCTGTTCATATGGACGCAGCGAACAAAGAAAATCTCCAAGCGGTGGGGATTATGGATATGGACATTGTAGTGATGAGCTTGGGCCCGGCGATGGAGTCATCCATTCTTACGACGTTATTCTTATCGGAGATGGGAGTCGAAAGGATCGTTGCCAAGGCACTTACCGAGGATCATGCAAAAATCCTGGATGCGGTGGGAGCGACAGAAGTGATCTATCCTGAAAAAGATATGGCTATCAAAACGGCCTTACGATTGAGCAATCCGAATATCTTGGAGTACCTGCCGCTCATTTCCGGCTTAAGGGTTCAGGAGATCGCAGCACCCGAGAAGTTCATCGGAAAAAGCCTGAAGGAGCTGGACTTGAGGAACAAATATGACATCCAAGTCATGGCTATCAAGGGAATCATCCCAGAAAAAACCACGTTCATGCCCAAAGCCGATTTTGTTATCAAAGACAGTGACATCCTCATCATTTTGGGGGAAGAAGAGCATCTCAAAAAGCTCGATTCGAAAAAATCTTTAAATCCTTAGTGCTGTAGGCGCGTCTCTTTGCGGAAGAGTCCGGTCCCGACATCACGGATTTGTTGTTAATCCAGAAGAGTATCAAGAATGAACAGCGCGACGTCCTTTGCCCCCCGGCCGCTTTCCTTGGTGGGGCCTACACAAGAGGGGCATCCTTCAGTACAGAGACACGCTCTGATAGTCTTCCTGCACTGCTCGAGAAGATCATTCTGGAGGTCGAATAGCGATGGGCTCAATCCTATTCCGCCAGGGAAACTGTCGTAGATGAATATATTTGGTTCAAAAGAAATATCTGTGGGATCCACGGACTTTTCTTCCTTGGACAATTGAGGAGGGAGGTTGCGGGGAGGCAGTGATTTTCCTGTTGTGTTGTCTCCAATCGAAACCCCCACGTCGCGCAGGTCGCACATCATAAAAAGGGGAGAAACGTGGTGGAGAAGGTAAGAGAGTCCGAAAAGCCCGTTGATCTTCTCCACAGGTGAATACGGCAAAGCGTGGAAAACTTTTGCAGGGATGGTTAACCAGTAGGCTGTCGTATGCATCTCGTTCTGGGGAAGGCTGAGATCTCCGGCGCCGACGTTCTCCATTGTGTACAGTTTTATTTTCTTGAATCCCACAATCTGGGTGGCCACATGTACTTCACCATGGTTAAAGGACATTCTGGATTCGTCTTTCTTTGAAAAAATATCCAAGATCTTGATCTTGGTGTAATCGATCGCATCTGTGTAGTAATCGATATCCGTTTTTCTCACATAGGCCTTTCGACGGTCGAAATCCAAATCATCGACATAATATTGCTCCCCCTCGCGGAGGTAGATCGCTTTCGGATGAAGTGCCGTCAGAGCTGCGGTAAAATCCACCTCGGCGATCACTTTGGGTTTTTCTGAGGTGTCTACGACAATAAAATTGTCAGAGCTGATGCTCCTGAGGCTCACTCCATCGGCAGGATAGGCATCCGATGTCCAATACCACTTGTCCTTTGAATGATGGATGAGTTTTTCATCCTCGAGAAATTCAAGAATTTCTCCGATATCCATACGACCGAATTTCTCTCCATCCACAAAGGGCAACTCAAAAGCGGCACACTCGATGTGACTGACAAGGATAGAAAGGTTGTCCGGGTTGATAAGGGCCCTTTCGGGATTTTTTGTGAAGAAATAATCAGGGTGGTTGATTATGAATTGGTCGAGAGGCGAACTGGTTGCTACGAGAACGGCTGCGGAGGTTCCCGTTTTTCGTCCGGCTCTGCCGGCCCTTTGCCAAGTGCTCGATATGCTTCCCGGGTATCCGGCGAGGACAGAGATGTCCAGGCTCCCGATGTCGATCCCGAGCTCTAGCGCATTGGTTGAGACGACGCCCTTGATCTTTCCCTCTCTCAATCCCTTCTCGATCTCGCGCCGGCGCAGTGGAAGATAACCTCCCCTGTAGCCACGGATAAGTCCTTCCTGCTGAATGTTCTTCTCAAAATCTCCTTTGAGATAGGTGACGAGAACTTCTGTAACGAGGCGGCTTTGTGCAAAAACGATGGTCTGCAGATCGTTTTTTAAAAATATCCCAGCCACTCGCCGTGACTCATTGACATAAGAGCGTCGAATTCCCAGGTCTCTGTTGACCACGGGGGGATTGTAGAAGATGAAAAATTTCTCACCTTTGGGAGCTCCATCATCTTCGACCAGTTCGACGGGAGCCTCTATCATTTTTTCAGCCACTTCTTGAGGATTGGCGATAGTGGCCGTGCACATGATGAACTGCGGTGAGGACCCGTAGAAACTGGCAATTCTTTTGAGTCTTCTCAGGATGTTTGCCAGATGGCTGCCAAAGATCCCACGATAGTTGTGGAGCTCATCGATCACAACATACCTCAGATTTTCGAACAGCTTGATCCATTTAGTGTGGTGAGGGAGGATCCCTGTGTGGAGCATATCGGGATTGGTGAGGATGATGTGCCCTCTGGCTCGAATGGCCTTCCTTGCATCTTGTGGCGTGTCCCCATCATAGGTGAATAGCCTGACCTCCTGTGGCAATAGCTTTGAGGTTTCATCCAGCTCTGCCCGTTGGTCTTGAGAGAGAGCTTTTGTGGGAAAAAGGTAGATCGCCCGGGTCGATGGATTTTTAAGGATGGCATCGAGAGTCGGGAGGTTGTAACACAGGGTTTTTCCCGATGCTGTAGGAGTGACAACCACTGCATTTTTCCCCTGTTGAACGAGCGTCCAGGTGTGGTGTTGGTGAGAGTAGAGTCGTGCGAATCCCTTCTCCTTGAGCGCTTTCACAAGAGCTGGATGGATCCCGGATGGGTATTCCTCGTATTTTCCCTCTTTGGCAGAAAAATGTTTGATCGCACAGATGGACTCTGTCTTGACGCCGATATCTTTCAACAATTCTAAAGATTTTTCCAAATTCTTTTCTCTGGACATCCTTCTTATCCTCGTTCTTTTTTTCCAGTTTATATTAAAGTTTTAAAGGGAAGGGGTCAAGGAAGCATCCCTAAAACCGTGATGAATGATGTCC
>CAZXJE010000014.1:0-22511 GCA_964640835.1 uncultured Eubacteriales bacterium | reverse complement strand
ACATGACTCTGGATCATGGAATCGGGGTTCGAATCCCTGCTTCCCAGCCACTCTGTTGATCCCGTTTTCTGTTTCGTTTCAGCAAAATTCGGACCACTCATGATTTTTCTTAAGCGATGGTTTGCATATAATAAAACCACGCAAGGAGATATGCATGAGTACCAAGAAGAAGTCATCGCCTGGCCGATCGCCTAATATTTCATGAACAAATGGCTGCAGAACTTTGCCTTTCGTACCAATCTGAATATTTGGATTTTCATCTTATCCGGCTTCGCAGTTCTAACAATTGCTTTGCTGACAGTCAGTTACCAGACCATAAAAGCAGCCACGGCCAATCCGGTGGATTCACTACGGTATGAGTGAAAAAGCTTTTGAAAATCCCTTTTCACTATTTTTTCAACCGTTCACTAACTAAATCAAATTATTTTTAGCTTTTAATAATTTTAGTTTGCTTTTGTTTATTTTTTATGTTAGGTTTTTATTGATATGTCTAAAACAACATTAGCCGTCAAGGTTGATTACAAAATCGTAAATAAGATAAAAGCATTTTGTAGGGAGCGGGGAATCAAGTATGGCTTTTTTGTAGAAAAAGCTCTTGAAGAGCGTCTCGAGAGAGAGGAGCTGAAAGAAGATTTATTGGATTTGAAAACTCTACGTTCTTTGGAAAAAGAAGCCATTTCTATTGAAGATTATCTCAAAAAAAGGCGTGTATAAAATACTCCTTCTTCCCTCAGCTCAAAAAGACCTGCACGAATTTAGAGGAAAAACATTCGATATTCTAGTAAGGAAGATCACTTCCCTGCAAGAAAATCCTAGGCCTCATGGATGTCTAAAGCTCATAGCAGAACATGGATATCGTATTCGGTCAGGTAACTATCGAATAATATATAGAATCGATGACAAAAAAAAAGAAGTCTTCATTTACCGGATTAAACATAGAAAAGAAGTTTATTGAAAAAGCGGCTTAAATGATTTTTCCCACGACCAACTGTTTGAATTCCAGCCTCTAATAAAAATCCATTTTTTCTCACATATCAATTTTGAAATCAATCCCAACAATGCCATCAAATACATCTATCTTTTCTCTTCAGTAAGGTTTTTACCTCTCACCACGCCTGGCCTGTTGCTTATTATGCCATGTCCAGATGGCTTCAGAACTTCGCTTATCGCATTGATATAAATATCTGAGTATTCATTTTATCTGGGACAATTGCTCTTTTTATTGCGCTATTAACCATAAGTTACCAGACCATCAAAGCCGCCACGGCCAACCCGGTCAATTCCCTGCGGTATGAATAAAAACAGGAATTTAAGTTCATTGCGATTATTGTGCAAAGTGAATAAGACAAGCTTGTGTCCATTTTATGTCCATTTCAAAGCAAAAAATGCGAAAAAATATCAAAATATCGAAACAATAGAAAAAGATGAAATTTTGTGTTTTCAATCACTTAACGCGCAATTGCTTGATATTAAACAAGTTAGAAAAACAGGGGTCACGAATCCCTGCTTCCCAGCCACTCTGAAACATCATTTCTCGCAGATTTTCTTGGCAATAGAGATGGTTAGCACTGTTTAATCCTCTGCAAAACAAAAAAACCCTTCTTATTCCGATACATTCATTAAGGATTTTTTGGAAAACTGAAATTCTTTTCATTATAAGACTTAATCGAGGAAGCATTCAATAAATTCACCCCTAATTTCATCCCTAATGGCTATTGACGGGTTCTGAAGCCGGACCGATACTTTAAGAGACAATGGAACAGGACTATAGCGCACAAAAGTGATAAAGAGCGGGGAGGCAATAATTTATTAAAGATCGAGCTTTAATGGGAATTTAGGACAAAGAGAGACACTGAACATGGCCAAGATCCTTGTGGTCGAGGACGACCTCGTCAGCGCCGAGATGATCAAAATCCGGCTGGCAAAACAAGGCTACAAAGTGCTCATCGCCCGTACGGGAGAAGATGGGATACGGCTCGCCCAGGAAGAAATGCCCGACTTGATCTTGATGGATATGCTTCTCCCAGGGATACACGGTCTCGACGCCACAGTTAAGCTGAAGAATAATCCACAGACTAAGAAGATCCCTGTTTTTGCTCTCACCATTATGAATTCTCCCGATTTTATCAAAGCCTGTTATCAGGACGGAATCTGTGTTTTTTTGAGGAAACCCTACGATTTCAAGGAACTGTTGATCAACATCCAGAGGTACATCCCAGATGACAAGGCCACATCTAAGAAGATCCTGATCATCAACGACAATCCAGATCTCATATCGGTTATGACCACAGCTCTGAAGAAACATGGATTTGAAGTGATATCTGCCCTCGAGGGCATGATCAGGGTCGACGACGTCCACAAAAAAAAGCCCGACTTGATCCTTTTGGATATCGATATGCTCGAAGACTGGGGAATCACGGTGTTTAAAATACTAAAAAAATCGGATGTGACCATGTCTATTCCCATAGTCCTTATGGCCAATCAGTTGAGTACGGACGAACTCAGAGAATTGGCCGTACAATTGGGGGCTGAGGCTTATATCCCAAAATCTGCCGAATTCGAAGGGGCAATCCCCGAGATCAAAAAGATATTTGAAGAATAAGGGAAATGAGTTTGCCCTCCCCCAATATTTTTCTAAAATCACCCCTCAAATCACCGCAAAGGGCGATTGACCCATAAAAACGCTGATGTATCATTGACTTGAAAATGGAAAAAAAACGCGTGTACTGTTTGTCTATGGAAATTCCTTTTTCCCCTTTTGTCAACCGACTAAATTTTCCGGAAGGCGGGACAGGATAGGATACTTAAGAGAAGGAGGTCTCCCGTGGCAGTCTTAGGTAATTTTGTAAAAAAAATGGATGAAAAGAACAGGGGATTTTCCCCGGAATCGCATGAATCCCACAATCCCATAACTTCGGTGAATAACATGGCTAAAATACTTATGTTAGATTTTGAGGAAAAGGACTTCAAATTTTTCAAAGACAAAGACTTCGATGTCGAGCGGAAGGAAACAAACTGGAAATCTTCCAGCATCGAAAGCCTGTTGATACCAGAGGATTGCCGGCTTATTCTCTACCAAGCCAACAATAAAAGCACTATCAGCAGCGCCCACGCCAGAGATTCAGAGAAGTTTAAAAATGTGATCAACAGAGGTGGAGCTGTCGTCTGTTTCATAGGTAAATGCGAAACATTCCACCTGACAAATTTCGTCGGCAATATCCCAAAGATCGAATTCAAGAAGAACGAAACTCCTAATTTAGTCACTCCGATCAATGAAGATCCGTTTGCCCCGATCTTCGACAAATTCGGAAAGTCCATCACTGAAGCAAAAAAACTCTTCCCGGATGCAATGGCTGTCGGAGCAAAAGTCGATTTAAAAACTTGGGATCCCAGCTCAGACGGCGAAATGCAGGTCCTTGCAACCAGTTCTGATGGTTTTCCGATCTCAGCTGTCATCAGAAATGGAAAAGGATACTACCTCTTCCTCCCCTGGTTCGGGGAAGAAAACATTCGAGTAGCCGAATATATTCTCGCGGAGATGTATCCAAAACTAGAAATTGTTGAACCTGAAATTCCACAGATACCCGAAGAATCAGCAGTCCCTTCTTCCAATGATGTGACAAATTGGTTGGATAAGGAAGAATATGCTTTCCCCGGGCTCCAAGAGCTTTACAAAGAAAAAGAAGAGGCGCGGAAGAAATTCGAGCAGGCCACCACAAAAATCGACGCCAAGATAGAGGACCTCAAAGAAAAGAAGCAAGCTCCTTTCCAAAGAATGCTTACTGCACAGGGAGACGAGTTAGCCAACGCTGTTGTAACAGCGTTGGAATACATCGGATGGAAGAAAGTTGTCAATGTCAACGACTATTGGAAAAATGTAGTACGCGATAAAGAAGAGGACATCTGGCTTCTCGAGGACGAAGGCAAACCTATTGAAGAGACGATCAAAACAGGTTACGTTTTCCTCGTCGATCTCGCAGCCAGCACTGAACCTGCCAAAGATGAAGACTGCGCTGTTCTGCAGAAATACAAGGGAAGACGTATGCAGGAATTCAACAACACCAAGATGAAATCCATTCTGATCGGCAATTACTTTTATGACAAAGAGGCCAAACTCCGGAAAAATCCGTTCACTGAAGAACAGACCTCAGATGTGGAAAAAGACGGAAATGGTGTTCTGACGACGTACGAGCTGTTCAAAGCGGTGAAAGCCATTATGGAGAACAAGATTAAGAAGGAAGAAATTCAGAAGCAGATGCAGGCACAGGCTGGCCAGATCCATTTTAATTTTAGCGTCAAGAAGTAAACTGTCGCATCATTTCATCAGGACAGTGTCGATAATCCGGCCTTCAGACTTATATCTGAGGACCTTGAGCTTTTTCATGTAGTCTTTAACCACGTTATACAAGAGCATCCCGGTCTCGACCTCTTCGAATGGCAATAGATTCATGGAAGTCAGGAAATTCAGCAACAATTCATCAAGAACAACCCAATAGAGCCCTTCGGGATTTATTGGTTCTCCACTGATGAGAATAGATGTGGGATCGATACGGCTGATCTTCCCTTCGAAGAGCTCTTCTTCTGTTACGGCTGGCTTGGAAGAATCGTAGGCAAAGGTGATTCCGGATGCTTGAAGAGATAGCTCATCTGTGTATTCAACTACCATGGTTGAGAACTCGAGGCCAGCTAAAACTTGTGCCCCCGCCAGAAGTGCTACCTTGACTTTGGAATTGAGGCCAGAAATGGGATCGTAGCCATAAGGAACCGCACGGAGAACGTCATTGCCAACGACTTTGCCTTTGTAGATCCTGTGAGCAATGTAGCCGTTGGCCTCAAAAGCAATCAGGGGATAACCACCCGGAAGCTCAAGTCCATTGCTCTCCACGGCATCCCGCAAAGCATCTGTGATCAAATTCCCAAGAGCAGTGTCCCTGTAAGGATCATCCGCCTCGCTCTCTTGTTCCAAATTCCATTTGGCTGTCGCTACATGCTCAGTATAGACTTCTCCATACCTTGGATCCGTCTCAATTCCGATCTTGAGCTCCTTCAATTCTTTGAGCAGATGATTATCCTTTTTAATCTTTGAGTTGATCTCATGCAACCGGTAATCAAGGACTTCCACGCGACCGCTTCCTCGATCGACATCAACTTTCAGTTCGCCCAGGTATTTGCCAAAAGCACCAGCCTGAACGATGATTTTGCCATTCACTAATTCGGGTTCATGAATTGGATCGTGAGAATGGCCGCCAACAATAATGTCGATACCTGGAACCAGCGAAAGCCCATACTCATCCTGGAGTTTTCCCAGATGAGACAGACAGATCACGACATCACAACCACGACCCCGCAAGATCTGAGCGGACTTTCCAGCGGCTTTATATGGATCTCTGAGCATCGAATTGACTTCATCTGAATAGTTGAAGGGATCTGTGGTGACAACACCGATCAATCCTATACGTATTCCTACCCTGGAAATAATCATATGGGACCGGACGAACTGACTCAAGGGATGTCCTGGAGGAAATTTGATATTCGCACAGAGCGTGGGCAGTGCCACGGGACTACCGCCAGAGGATATTCCTGCCAAAATCCCAGCAAGGTTATCGGGTCCGAGGTCGAACTCATGGTTCCCAAGACACCAGGCATCATACATCCCTTCCATCATCTTCAACTCTGCGTACCCCAAATACTTGTTGAAAGCAAAGGTTCCGACAAAAACGTCTCCGGAATGGAGAGCAATAATATTGCTTCCGTTGACATGCCGGGCTTTTTCGATCAAATGCGAAACCCGGGCAATCCCCCCCCATTTACCTGGGCCGAAGGGATAAAGATGAGAATGTGTGTCGTTGATGTGAAAAATCACCAACTCCTGTGAATAACAGAAAAGGGGTGTGAAGAGCAGCAAGATGAACAGGGTAAGAGTTCCTAAAGTTTTTTTTGTCATGCTTACCTCCTTTTAGATTTCCTATTCGCGAATAGGTTTGCGCACTGAATTCGAGCGCTTGTTCTTAAATCACTATCAATATAATTCTGTGCGGATAGGGAGTTGTTAAAAAGATGTCAAAAGTTTGTCAAAAGTTCGTTAAGAAGATTTTGCTGTCCATTTCTGTATACAACAAAAGTAAGGTTTCTCCCTTCCATCCCCCTTTTCTAGCTCATCTGGATTATTCACGAGCCGATATCGCTGCAAAGGCGAGGCAGCGGCCCATGAAGCTGTAGTAAACTACCGCGAACCGACCCAACCTAACCCGGGCTACAACGAAGGCTTTGTAGTGAGATCGGCTCGCCTGAAAGGTAAAAAATGTCGATTATAAATAGAACGGACATTTAAAACGGTAATGTTAATGATTGATATTGATTTTGTTGAACAAAGTATCGACATTTTTTATGAATAATTCAGATTATTAGGCTTTACATCACAGGTATATTCCTTAATAATTCTCTAAGAGGACTGCTTGAATGAGAGCGCTTATTGAATCTATTCTGGTTACTGTGCTTCTTCTTGTGTTTGGAGGCACTTCGCTACTTTTGGCCCAAGAGCGTTTGATCGCTAAATTTCCTGTTGAAGCCAATGAATTGGCCCTCCATCGGCTCGCTCAGCCCGGAACATCTTTCATCAAAGCGGGGCGGAGATTCGCTGTTTTGGGCGATGAGAGCGGTGCTTTTGAAGCCTGGGCTTATCCTCTTAAGCTCTTCCGCGGCTTTGAGTTCTCGTTCTTTGTGGCCGACTCTACCCGCCCTGTTCTGGGTAAAGACATCGTAACCTACATTGACGTAATCCCAGAAGCCACAACTCTCACCTATACCTATCAATCTTTCACTGTGAAAGCAATCTATGTCACTCCCATCAATGAACCTGGATGTTTTATCCTCCTCGATGTCGACACATCAGAGCCGCTTACAATTGTCTGCGGATTTCTGCCCGTGCTGCAACCCATGTGGCCCGCTGGTCTGGGCGGACAGTACGCTCACTGGTACAACTCAATCAACGCCTACATCATCTCCGAACCCACACGCAAAAACCATGGAATTGTGGGGTCCCCTGCAGCATCAGGAATAACATACACGCCCGCCCACATGCTCTCCGACTCGCCGAATGAGTTCAAGATCGAAATCCCAGACCCCCAAGCTGTCCGATCCAAATATATTCCCATCATCTGTGCAGGCGGCAAAGGGAAACGGGAAGATGTCCTAAAAACCTATCAATTCCTCCAAAACAACACTGCACAACTCTATTATGACAATGTCAATCACTATCGCTTTTTACGAGAAAGCACACTGGTTATAAAAACCCCTGATCCCCGGCTCGACCACGCATTTGAATGGGCCAAAGTCGTTTATGACAGCCTGATGGTCGACAATCCGGATCTGGGGATGGGTCAAATTGCAGGTTTAGGGCCTTCGGGTACAAGCGGCCGCCCTGGATTCGGCTGGTTTTTCGGAGGTGACGCCTACATAAACTCATTCAGCATGCTGGGCTATGGCGCTTTTGACAACGTTCGAGAATCCCTCCTTTTCACACAAAACTGGCAGCGACAGGATGGGAAGATGGCTCATGAGCTCTCACAAGCTGCCGCTTACATCGATTGGTGGAAAGACTATCCCTATGGCTACATTCATGGTGATACGACACCATACTACATCGCCTCCATGTATGAATACGTTAAGAGATCAGGCGATGTGGATTTTTTAAGAGAAAGTTGGGATTCTTTAGAACGAGCGTATGAATGGTGTTTATCTACAGATGGCAATAATGACGGGCTGATGGACAATAAAAAAGCGGGTTTAGGTGCTCTGGAATATGGCGCGCTAACGGGAATCGCAACGGATATCTACATTGCGGCCGTATGGTTAAGAGCGGTTCAATCCATGCAACATCTTGCCGATATCGTGGGGAACGGATCACTCAGCAAACAAGCGGCCAGGAATTTTGAGAGAGCCAGGCAAACATTTGACACAAAGTTTTGGGACGAGGACAACCAATTCTACACCTATGCCTTTAATTCGGAGGGACAGCAAGTCAAGGAAACATCACCCTGGAATGCAGTGAGTCTTATGTGGGATTACGGAACACCTGTAAGGAGTGCTCTCTCTCTTAAGAAGTTATGCTCTTCAGAATTGACTACGGACTGGGGCATCCGGAGCATATCTCTAAAAAGTACTCACTTTCAGCCACTTAACTACAATTATGGAGCAGTATGGCCTTTTATTACGAGCTGGGTAACTGCGGCCCTCTATGCCCATCATATGCCCCTTCAAGGCTTCAACCTGCTCAAAGCCACTTC
Organism: uncultured Eubacteriales bacterium; assembly: GCA_964640835.1. Lineage (GTDB taxonomy): Bacteria > Acidobacteriota > Aminicenantia > Aminicenantales > Aminicenantaceae > WTAW01. The sequence goes on along the minus strand of CAZXJE010000014.1, from coordinate 14,226 downwards.
AGAACACACTTTTAAACGAGCCTTAGGCAGCATCACCGAAGTCCTCTCGGGGACACACAACGTATCCCCCCAGGAATCAGTGCCCCATCAAGGCTTCTCATCAGCTGGAGTTGTCCTTCCTTTGGCCAATGGACTTTTGGGTTTGGACGGCAATGCCCTCAAAAAAAATGTGGTATTTTCCCCACAGTTCCCTGCAAATTGGGAGCGAGTTTCCGTAGATAATTTCAAGATCGGGCAAGCGGTATTTTCTTTTGAAATCAAAAAAAACAAAAGATCTCTGACTATTCAAGTCCGGTCTAAAAACGCCCAACAATACAGTTTAAAATTCGCTCCAGCCTTACCAATTGGGACACATGTTAAATCTATAACTCTCGATGGGCATCCCATTCCTTTTGAAACTTTTCCTTTCTCCCAAGTCATACAACCCATCTCACATATCCCCCTAAAGAGCGAATCTCACGTGATCGAAGTCAACTTGGAGCCCACCCTAGAACTGCTGCCCATAATCACACATTCAAAAGTGGGTGATCCTAACAGGGGATTAAAAATCATTCATATCGACAAAAATAATGAAAAGTTTTTGATCGATATGGAGGGAATTGCGGGCAAAACGTACGAACTCACTTTAAAAAACACTGAGTTTGTAAAGGATGTCACAGGCGCAAAACTCATAGATAACAAACTCCTAATCACGATCCCAAAAAATAAAGCGCGTGAATTTGTGAATCATCAGATCACAATTCATCTTCTCTCAAATCGCACGGAGTAGAAGAGATATTTTATGCTTATAAAGAAAAAAGAATTGTGTGAGACAAAATCGAATATCCTGAATCGATCAAAAGTTCTTCATCTTCTGATCCTCATTGTGTCGATATCGCTGCTCCACTCTTCCTGTGCCAGAAAGACAGACTTTTCTGTCTATCGATTTATCGATCATTTAACCGAAAACAATATCCTCCTCAGCCCATTCAATGATATGGCCAAGGATCCAAAGGGATTCAAAAGGATGAATCCTGTCTTGTATGACATCGCTGACAAATATCCCCTCATGGATTTAGGCACCGGAAAGAATCCTCTTCTTTTAAAGAAAAAAATGAAAATCGGGCCTGTGGACATCAATACGCTTATGGCCCCTCCTAATAGCCACTACAAGTTTCCGGTCAGGATCTCGGCAAATTCTATTCTTGAATTCACTTACGGCATCAGACGTGATGATGAGCTTTTCAAAAGAGGAGAAGGCACACGAAATGTAACCTTCAAGATCATTCTAGAAGCAAAGGAAGAAAGAAAAGAGATATTTGCTAGATCATTGAATGTCACGCCGGAACAATCTCTTGTTTTCAACTATAAAAAAATTGATCTCTCAGAATATGCTCAAAAAGATGTCGTTCTCTATTTTCAGACAAGAGGAGATACAAAGGCTCTTGCCGGATGGTTTAATCCGGTGATCTATGTGCCACAGCAGAAGACGAAAAATGTCCTCCTCATTTCTCTGGATACTCTGCGGGCCGATCATGTGAGTTGTTATGGCTACCCGAGAAAAACGAGTCCGAACATCGATCAGCTGGCCGAAGATTCTGCGGTGTTTTTGAACACCTTTGCCACCTCTCCTTGGACTCTGCCCTCTCATGTCTCGCTGATGACCGCACTGAACTGCATCAACCATCAGGTCTATCACAACGATCAGAAAATCAACCCCTCTATTCTGACGCTGGCTGATGTCTTGAGAGAAGATGACTATTTTAACGGCGCCATCACCGGCGGAGCGTTTGTTAAGGGTTCATTCGGATTCAACAAAGGCTTCGACAGCTACCGTGTAGGGGGGAATATAAGCTCACCTGACTCAGCCCAAAAAATATGCACAGCATCTCTAAACTGGATAAAAAAACATAAAGACCGGAATTTTTTCCTTTTCGTTCACACTTATCAGATTCATACTCCCTACGAGTCGCCTGCACCCTACAATGAATATTTTCTAGCCGATGACGCTGAATACAAACGCATCCGTCAGCGTAAATTCCGATTCTACCAAGAAAACAGGTATATTCCGGTCACTGATAAACTTAGACTAAACATTATCGACCTTTACGACGCCGGGATATTGTACACCGATGAAGTTTTGATCAAGGCTCTGGTCGATGAACTCAAAGCACTCGGAATCTATGACAACACCATGATTATTCTAGTTTCAGATCACGGGGAGGAATTTTATGACCACAAAGCGTGGGCTCATAGCCACAGTGTCTATAACGAGATCATAAAAGTCCCCTTAATTATCAAATTCTTCGATTCAGAGCATGCTGGCGTGAAAATCAAAAAGTATGCACGCCTCATCGATGTTTTGCCAACAGTTCTCGACGTCTTAAATATTGACTACCCAGATCAGTATTTGGATGGAGAAACTTTGCTCAACCTTATAATAAGCAAAAATATAGGGGATGAAGAAAGGATTTTCCTCTCTGAATTAGAAACAGACCCGATTGATCGAATGATACCCAGAAAGATCGCCATAAACCAGGGAAAAAATAAACTGATCATGAATGATGACTATGATCCTCAGAGCCTCGCTTATTTCAGTTTCCCACCACCAAAGATCGAAAAATTTGAAATCTATGATCTAGAAACTGACCCAAATGAGAGCACTAATTTTTCCTTATCAAGCCCCGATCTGACCAGGCAACTAGTAAAATTTATGAGAATCCACTTTGTTCAAAAGTGTGAATGGAGCTCCATAAAGACTGAAAACGAGGCTGAAATCCGAGAGCAATTGCGGGCATTGGGATACATCAAATAGAACAAACTGTCCATCACCGCACACCAGGTGTTTCCCAACCGAACACACATTTTTTAAAGGCCGGAATCTACGGACGAACACACCTCCAAAATCTCTAAATAAAACACTCAAGCGATTACACATACTTAGCCTTATTCCCCTCTCAAGGAAAAGGCTGGCATAGGACTTGCATATGGATAAATGCAAATAGCTGACCATATGGTTCTGAGTCCTGTGATGAGCACAGATATTGGGAGAGAGTGATGTTTAAGAATTATCTGAAAATCGCCTTCCGTACTATCCGGAAACACAAAGGATATTCCCTGATCAATATTTTAGGATTATCCCTCGGTATGGCTAGTTGTATTCTCATTTTGCTCTGGGTTCAACATGAGCTAAGCTACGATAGATTCCATAAAAATGGGGACTTTATCTACCGGATCTACCAAGACTATCATCACGCAGGTGGCATTTCACAATTCAGCAATGTTCCCCAACCTGTGAGCCCTGAAATCCAAAATACGGTACCAGAAGTCGAATTTGTAGCGCGATTTCTCGATGGAGATTTCACACTCAAATATGAGGACAAACTCTTCACTGAAGACAATGTCCGTTTTACCGATCCGTCATTCTTCCGCATATTTTCCTTTTCATTTGCAAAAGGAGATCCGGAGGCCGCTTTTAACGACCCTCATTCTATCATTCTTACGGAAGCGATGGCCAAAAAATATTTCGGGGAAGAGAACCCCATCGGGAAGATATTGACTGCGGACAGTCAATATCAGATGAAAGTGACAGGCGTCGTAAAGGATGTGCCCGATAATTCCTTTCTTCAATTTAACTTTCTGGTCCCCTATTCCTACCTCGAAACCACCGGTTATGATGTGAACAACTGGAATTCGCACAACTGCCAAGTTTACGTCCTGTTACATAAATATGTTTCATACGAGCAGGTGGAAGATAAAATTTACGGGATGATCAAGAAGCATACACCTGACGACGAATCCTATCTACGCCTCCAACCACTCAAGCGGATCCGGTTATACACCTTGGGTGGAGAAATGGGAACCATCAAGTATGTATACATCTTCTCCCTCATCGCTCTCTTTATCCTTGTCATCGCCTGTATCAATTTTATGAACCTTGCAACGGCCCGCTCGGCAAAGCGTGCCCGGGAAGTGGGTTTGAGAAAAGTTGTGGGGGCAAGGCGCATACAGATCATTCGTCAATTTTTTGGCGAATCTATTGTTTTAACCATCTGTGCCCTTGGCTTTAGCATGCTTATAGTAGAAGTTCTTCTGCCCCTTTTCAACAACCTCGCCGGGAAAAATCTCAGGCTCGATCTTTTCGGAAATATAGCCATTTTTGTAAGCCTTTTAGGGATCGCACTGTTCACAGGATTCCTCTCCGGGAGTTATCCAGCCCTGTTCCTTTCGTCTTTTCTCCCCGGTAAAGTGCTGAAAAGCACGTATCGATCAGGCAGCAGCAGCTCAATCCTTCGAAAAATCCTTGTCGTCTTCCAGTTTTCACTCTCTATATTCCTGATCATCAGCACCGCTGTGATCTATTCTCAGCTCCAATACATCCAGTCCAAAGATTTGGGCTTCAACAAAGAGAACCTTATCTATGCCAGTATCAATGACAGGATCAAAGAGAATTATGACGCTATCAAGAACGAAATCCTTCAGAATCCCCATATTCTGAATATGACTCGGACATTCCAACTCCCCTCTTATAACAGGTATTCGGCTCCTGTCGAATGGGAAGGCAAAACTCCGGATCAAAATATCGCATTCAACATCAGTCTTGTCGATCCTGACTACTTGGATACGCTGAAATTGGAATTGGTCCAAGGCCGGAATTTTTCTGACGAATTCTCCACGGACAAATCCAACTATATCCTGAACGAAGAGGCCGTGAAACAGATGGGATTGGAATTACCTATCGGGAAATGGCTTGAATTCGGTGAGAAAGGCGAGATCATCGGTGTGGTGAAAAACTACCATTACATGCCCTTCACATATGAGATCCAGCCACTTATTCTCTATTACAACCCGTCTTATTATCGATACACAATGCTCCGGATCAGCGGGGACGACATCCCTCAAACATTGGGTTTTCTGGAGAATACCTGGACTAAGTTCGCACCTGAATTCCCATTTGAATACCATTTCCTGGACGAAGACTACGAGCAGATATACAGGACCGAACATCGTTTGGGTGAGCTTTTAAGGTATTTTACATTTCTTGCGATATTCATCTCTTGCTTGGGACTTTTTGGCCTGGCCTCATTTATGGCTGAACAGAGGACTAAAGAGATCGGTATCCGTAAAGTTTTGGGAGCAACAATTTCGAGTATCATGCGGCTCCTTTCGAGAGAGTATACAAAATGGGTATTACTGGCGAATATTTTAGCCTGGCCGGTGGCTTACTTAGGCATGCGAAAATGGCTTCAGGGATTTGCATACCAGGTCGATATAAATATTTTGATATTCGTTTTGACAGGCTTACTAACCCTGGTTATAGCTCTTCTGACGGTTAGTTATCAGGCGATAAAGGCCGCTGTCGCCAACCCGGTAGAGGCTCTGCGCCACGAATAATTTAAGAAAAACTTAAATATGGATTATTCGTAAAAAATGTCGATTATGAATAAAGAGGACAACAAAAACGGAATTATCAGAGTGATTTCCCGGAAAAACAGTGCAAAGTTTTGATATTAATATAGTTGTAATAAGGTTCGACATTTTTTATGAATAATTCAGTTTAAGGAGGTATTAATGAGAGAAGTTGTTCTCCAAATCCCAACACTTGAGTCCGAACAAAACATAGACATCGAAGTGAAGATCAACGGGAAAAAACGTACAATGCGTTACCGTGTGGAGATCGTTGAGTGGGAGAGTTTCAGTGACATGAAGGAAGACAAAGTTGCCGTGATCCGGCATGTGATCAAGGAGCACGAAAAGAACTGGCAATTGATCCAGATCGGAGTTCCCACCGACACTCACATCCCGATCATGTTCCGGGAAAGAGAAGGAGGTTACATCCCGCGAGCCTAAGTCTGAAGATGAGATGTACGCCATGCTTAAGAGCTATCTCACAATAGCCTCGACGAATATCATACAATACAAGGGATATTCCTCCATTAACGTCATCAGTAAGGAATTCCTTCTAAATTTTCCATTCATACGAAAAAGAAAAAGAGTCAAAATAGAGATAATCATGAATCAAAAACCTGGCGAGAGGATTTAATCGGGCAGGACGAGAGAGCGTGGGGCATCTGCAACATAGACAGTTTTTCCAGTTGAGGCCGATTCAACAGCTGCAAGTGCTATTTGTAATGATCTTCGGCCATCCTCGAGGGTACAGTCTACAGGAGTATCATTCAGGATAGCATCGAGGAAATGTTGCCACATCGCGCGGTAAGATGTCTCGTAATCTCCTCCCAAGCGTGCCTGACGAAGTCCTAAAGGCAATTCCTTGAAAAAACCGGCTGTCCTCCTAAGCCGGCTTTTCATCTTTCCTGTATAGCTCCCGAGAGGGATAAATTCCAGGCCGTCGAAGCGGTGTAAAGAGGCGTGAAGAACACATTCCTCGCCGAAAATTTCCATTTCGAGCCGGTCGGGGAGAAAATCCGATAAGACGCAATTGAGGAACACGCCATTTTCAGTTTCGGCCGTGACAATGCTGGGCTCATCATCGATTTTGTCTGTCGAATGGCTCAACGCTGAGACCTTTTGAACATCTTTCTGCAGGAAAAAATGCCATAGATCGTAGAAATGAGAGCCGTTCTCGATGATGCTTCCTCCTCCATTTTTACGATGCAGCCTCCACTCAGGGATATAGCGGTTTCGATGTCCGGTGGAAAAAACCACTTGAATCATCCTCACATCACCGAGAGATCCTCCCTGGATGATCTCTTTTATCTTTCGCACGAGCCGATGCCAACGCTTGTTGTAACCGACCATAATTTTCCTATCCACGTGCGAAGCACGTTCTATAAGCTTTTCAGCTTCATCGAGAGACATGGCCAGAGGTTTTTCTAAAAGGATATGTTTTTGGGAATCGATCGCATCCAGGGCAATCTCTGCATGAGACTGAAGAGGCACACATATAGCAACAGCATCCACATCGGCATCTTGGAGCAGTTCTGTATGTGATACATAAGCTCTCTCGATCCCGAACCTGTCTGTCGCACGAGCCAGGTTCTTTTGATCGATATCAGCGAGAGCTGTGACTACAGCACCACCCAAATCCATGAGCGCCGGCAGATGTCGACCCATCGCCACTTTTCCGCATCCGATCACCCCCACTTTCACCGGCTTAGATACATTTGTCATCTTCAATCCTCCAAAACCAAGGGAAGCGCTCGATCCCTTAAAAGATCTAAATTCCATTAAACAGAGACAAAAGATAATTTATGCTTGAAATGGCTAATTTATGTCAATCCTCTAGAGCTTAAGGGACGGCTTGAAATAGTGAGACTCGACGACCGTCTCAGTGCTCAGCGTTCCCCCCTCGAAGGCATAAGAACACCAAGCGCATTGTTTGATTTGTTGATAGTTTTTCCTGAAAAGCCGCCGCAACTCTCTTAAAGCAGATCCCCACCAGATATCTTTGAATTTGCTGCTGGCAAAATCACCCACAGTGTAATCATCATGTGGATCGTATGTGCAGGGAGAGATCTTTCCATCCCAGTGGATGATAGGATTGTTCCACAAGGCCTTGCAGGGATTTCTCTTTCGGCGATAACGTTGTCCATTCTGGTCATATCTGAAGCGCTGGTATAAAGTTTTTTGGGGAAGAAAAGCTCTGTCTTCCTCCCGGACGAACTCACAGTGTGGATTCAAGGTTTTTATGGTGAGCACATCTACACCTAAGGATTTAGCAAAATCTTTCAACATTGGCAATTCATGCTCATTATGCTTCATCGGAATAAAACGAAAATTGATCAAAGGAGTTTCTTGCTTCAATGAGCGTTTGGCATTCACGACATTCCGGATGCCTTGAATAAGAGTATCCAGATCTCCCCTTTTGCGGTAACTCTCGTATGTCTCCTGTGTGATGCCGTCAACAGCAAAAATAAGTGAATCTAAACCTGATCTCACCACTTTTTTCGCATTCTCCGCTTTGGCGAATACATGCCCGTTTGTGCTGGAAACGAGTTTTATTCCCTTTTCTCTGGCATAAGAGATCATCTCATACACAGCCGGATTCAAAAAGGGTTCCCCCCAATCCCACAGTATGATCAAGAACGCATAATCACCAACTTCATCCATGAACTTTTTGAACAGATCTAAATCCATGTGTCCTTTGGGTCGCCTTAAACCTTCTGTGACCGGGCAAAGAGGACACTTGAGGTTGCAGAGATTTGTAGGCTCTACCTGAAGATGCGTAGGCCATCCCCACGGTCTCTCAGGTTTGAATAAAAGAGAGCTCTCAACAAGAAGCCAATTTTTTAGTTTTTTTAAAGGGACATTACGAAAAAAATAGGGAATCCCATCGCATTCGACCTGGATATTCCCAGTCAGTAAAGCTTTAAGTGCTTTGTTCGCCTTTTGTATTATTCGCTCATGCATTTTTTAACGATTCATGAATCACAATAGGAGGCAAAGATATAAATATAATTCCATTCTAGCCTAAATTCATCACCCTAGTATAATGAAACAAGGGATGAGGTTGTCAAGTGATACATGAATGTCCATTAACGCACACCTTATGTCTCATGAGCGAACATCAAGAAATCCGCCCAGTAATCAGATTCTCCGAGTTCCCCTAGAGCTTAAAATGGCATATTTATTGCAGACTGTTTCAGAATATCGGAATAAGAGGAAATTATGATCAAGAACTACATCACAGTTATATTAAGAATCATCCGAAAGCACCGCGGATATTCATTCATCAATATCGTCGGTCTTGCCATCGGAATTGCCAGTTGTATCCTGATCTTATTTTTCGTTCAGAGTGAACTGAACTATGACCGCTTCCATGAAAAAGCCCGTTACATATACAGAGTCCCTCTACGATTCAATGTCGGAATGAATCATTTTGACTGCGCTCTTGCGCCCTCCCCTCTCGCTGAAGCCATGGTCAAAGATTTTCCTGAAGTCAAGGCATCCACAAGGATGTATAAACAGTTCCGTACGGGAAATGTTTACGCACGGTATGGAGACAAACAGTTCATGGAAGAACAGTTCGTGTGGGCAGATCCCACAGTTTTTGATGTGTTTACCATTACACTCATCGAAGGGGATGAAAAGGCTGTACTTAAAGAGCAAAATTCAGTCGTTTTAACCCCAAAAATGGTGAAGAAATATTTTGCAGAAGAAGAGCCTATCGGGAAAATGCTGATTTTAGAGGATGGGACACCCTACAAAGTGACTGGAATCGCTAAATCCCTACCAGAAAATTCCCATTTCCATTTTGATTTTCTCGCCACTTTTGCATCGCTCAGAAAAAGCCGGGATCCTGACTGGTATGACACAGCCGTTTATACCTATGTTCTTGTCCAAGAGAATGTCACTCCCGGCCAAATAGAAACCAAATTCCCGGAATTTTCGCGCAAATATTATGAGCCGATAGTAAAAAGGGCAATGGGAATCTCATATGACAAGTTCATTGAATCCGGTAACTTCATAGGATTTTTCCTGCAGCCGCTTCTGGATATTCATCTGCATTCAAGAGTGGAAAATGAATTCGAGCCACCTGGAAATATCAACACGGTTACCATATTTGCAGCCATCGCATTTATCATTTTGGTTGTTGCCTGCATCAATTTTATCAATCTGGCCACTGCGAGATCCACTCAAAGAGCCAAAGAGGTGGGAATCCGAAAAGTTGTGGGGTCCAACAGGAAACAACTCATCGGTCAATTCCTGACCGAATCCATCGTGTTCGCCTCAATTGCTATACTTGGAGCGCTGATATTGGTCGAGCTGTTCCTTCCTGTATTCAATAACCTTGTGGGAAAAGATTATTCCATGTCCACTTTTATGAATGGGACCTTTTTATTGGGGATTCTTTTCGGTGCGGTGATCATCGGTGTGGCAGCCGGCATTTACCCTGCGTTTCTCCTTGCATCATTTCAACCCGTAGATGTGATAAAAGGGCAATCCCAATCCGGGATGAAGGGACGCCAATTCAGACATGCACTTGTTGTTTTTCAATTCGTCGCATCCATCGTTCTCTTCATCAGCACTTTGGTAATTGGCAATCAACTGCGATATGCCCGCAATAAAAACCTGGGATTCGATAAGGAGCATGTTGTCATCATCCAAGGTGCGAGAAAACTCGGAGCAGAAAGAACGGCATTCAAAGAGAGGCTCAGACAGAATCCGGATGTCATAAACGCCACATTCACAGATTCACTCCCCCAGATGCTCCTCGAAGTTAAAGTTTTCCAAAAACCGGGAGAAGGCAGCAATATAAATCACACTCTGGTTACGATATCTGCCGACTATGATTTCATGGAAACTTACAATATCAAGTTGACCGAGGGACGGTATTTTAACAAGGAGCACTCTACAGATTCTTCTGCTGTTATTCTGAATGAGGCCGCTGTAAAAGCACTCAATATTGAATCCTCTCTCGAAGAACAACTGCTCCTCACAGAATTCAAGAACAAGCCATACAGTGTCATCGGTGTCGTTGAAGATATCCATCTGGAATCTCTCCATTTCAATATGCGTCCCATGGCGTCAATTCTCATCGAGAATCGACCGGTGATGTATCTTTCCGTCAGGATCCACCCAAAAAGAATCGAAGAAACCATCCACTTTATGGAGAAGCTGTGGGGAGAATTCGTTCCTGCCCAGCCTCTGGATTATGTATTCTTCGACGATAACTTCGCCCAGTTGTATAACACGGAGATCCAAGCGGGAAAGACTTTCACTGCCTTTGCTGCACTGGCTATCATAATCGCTGGATTAGGACTCTTTGGTCTTGCCTCCTACATCACTACACAGAAAACAAAAGAGATAGGCATTCGGAAAGTCCTCGGGGCCTCTGTTCCAGGGATCATTCTCCTGCTGAACAGGGATTTCCTCATAAAAGTTCTGGCGGCCAATCTTTTAGCATGGCCAGTAGCTTATTTTGCCATGAACAAATGGCTTCAAAATTTTGCCTACAGGACAAGTATCAGTCTATGGGTGTTTTTGGCATCGGCAGCACTCGCTCTTGTCATCTCTGTGGTGACCGTGAGTTACCAGACTATCAAAGCAGCCAGTACAAATCCTGTTACTTCTTTGAGATACGAATAATTCCACCACGGTCTCTAGCTCTTTCTAAATTGAGGAGAGTCTATCGATATCTGAAAAACTCCTCCGTAACGTGAACTTTTAGCCGCTCGCTCTCGTCTATCTTTATGAGTTAATTCAGCCTGAACTATTCACAAAAGATGCTGACAATAAAATATTGAGTGTTATTTGAATATAAATGTGTAAGCAGCTTTTATGAATAGTCCAGGAATATATGGAGAGTTGGAGAAATGCTCAAAAACTACATCAAAACAGCGTTGCGGAATATTAGACGAAATAAGTTATATTCCGTGTTGAATATTGCCGGTTTGGCCATCGGTGTGACCTGTTGTCTTCTGATCTTGCTTTATGTACAGGATGAGCTCAGTTACGACAGGTTCCACGATAAGGCGGACCGAATCTTTAGGGTGTGCACCATCATCGATCTCAAGGACCGGCACATGAACTTTGCCTCTACGGCTCACGTTCAGGGGCCTATGTTTAAAGACGAGTTCCCGGAAATCGAAAACTATGTCCGCTTCAATTACTACGGATCTCGAAGAGTGATCCAGTACGAAGACCGGTCGTTCACGGAAGAAAAATTCATCTGGGTCGACAACTCCATTTTTGAGGTCTTTTCCTTCAAACTTTTGAAAGGCAATCCCGAGGATGCCCTTGTCGAGCCCAATACTGTTGTCATCACTGAAGAAATGGCAGAGAAGTATTTCGGGAAGGAAGACCCAATAGGAAAAAATCTCCGGATCCACAACGAAACTTTATACATGGTTACCGGTGTTTTGGAAAATGTTCCCAAGAACTCGCATTTTCGGCCCGACTTTTTTGCCTCCTTCAGCACGCTCGAGCTAGAGCCAACCGGCAATCCTGCAGAAGATCTGATGAGCAACATCGACTATCTCACATTTGTACTTCTCAGAGAAGGGACCGATTACAAACAGCTTGAAGGAAAGTTTGAGGGTTTTGTGGAGAGACACCTCGGACCTCTCCTGGAAGCTTTTGAAGGGAAAGCCAGTTATGAACTCGATCCTCTCACTCGCATCTATCTTCACTCAGAGAGGCAAGGCGAGCTAGAGCGGACTGGCGACATCGCTTATATCTTTCTTTTTTCAGGGATTGGACTATTCATCCTTCTTCTGGCCTGTCTAAATTTCATGAATCTCTCAACAGCCCGTTCAGCAAACAGAGCCAAAGAGGTGGGGTTGCGAAAAGTTGTCGGCGCACAAAGACGCCAACTCATCAGACAATTCATCGGTGAATCCATGATCTTAACAATCATCGCCTTTTTCATTGCACTGGTGTTTGTGGCTTTCTCCATGCCAGTCTTCAACAGCATATCTGGTAAAGTGTTGACCATGGAGTATTTTACCAAGCTTCAATTTGTAGGAGGATTTATCAGCCTGTTTGTTTTGGTCAGCCTCATCGGAGGAAGTTATCCCGCATTCTTCCTTTCGGCCTTTCGTCCGGTAGAAGTTTTGCAGGGCAGGCTCAAAAGAGGGGCTAAAAGCTCTGTTCTGAGAGTCACCCTGGTATCGCTCCAATTCACTGTATCTATCGTGCTCATCATTGGCACTCTTTTGGTGGATAAGCAGCTCAATTTTGTGCGCAACAGAAAATTGGGGTATGACAAAGATCACGTGATCGCGCTCAGAATCCGGAATGAGGAGACCCAGAAAAAATATGAGGCCATAAAGAACGAGCTGTTGAGACATTCCAATATTTTGAGTGTCACGGCATCCTCAAGCCTCCCGCTTGGGAGAAACAGTTTTAGCGCCCACCATGCAATCGGCAAACCGGAAAGTGAGCTGACTATGCTGTTCTCACAAATTGTGGATGAGGATTTTATCGACACATACAATATAGAGATCGTTAAAGGCAGGAACTTTTCCATAGATTTTCCCACAGACCGTCAGGAGGCCGTCATAATCAATGAAGCAGCAGTGCGAAAATTGGGGTGGCATGACAATCCATTGGGACAACAGATCGAAATATTTATGTCACTCGAAACGCGAAAGAAATTCAATGTGATCGGCGTAGTTAAAGATTACCATTTTGAATCCCTGCATAAAGAGATAGAGCCTCTCATCCTGTACAACAGCAATCCCCATGGCGGTAATTACTACCGGATATCCATGCGGACGACGCCGGAACGAATTCAGGAAACAGTGGCATTCGTTAAATCGAAATGGAAAGAATTTGACTCCCAGTATCCTATCGAGTATGTCTTCTTGGATGAACAGTATGATGAGTTATACAGGACAGAAGAACGTTTGGGCCAGCTTTTTGGGTATTTTACGACTCTCGCTATAATCATAGGTTGTTTGGGTCTGTTTGGCTTGAGTGCATTCAGTGCTGAACAGCGCACCAAGGAGATCGGGATCAGGAAGGTGCTTGGCGCTACAATTCCAAGTGTGATAGTGCTGTTGGTCAAAGAATTTACAAAATGGGTGTTGTTGGCGATAGTGATCGCCTGGCCCTTGGGTTACTTTATGATGAATAAATGGCTACAGAACTTCGCCTACAGGACAAGCCTGGAATTCGGTACTTTCTTGCTGGCGGCAGCGCTCGCCCTGGTCATTTCAATAATCACGGTTATCTATCAGGCCGCAAGAGCGGCATTAGCCAACCCGATAGACTCGTTACGGTATGAATAGCGTTATCTACATATATGAGACGCCATAGGCGGCGTTTTCGGGATTTTTGAATTGACACTCAGGACACATCTTGTTGGGCATTTATGCTCAATGATCGGAGAATCATTCTTCATATTTGAGATCGAATGGGATCTGAACATCCTTGAAACTGCAGACATCTTCCCACTGAGAAAAAACGGGCAAAGACAAAAAGGAAATAAAAAAACTACACAAAATGAGTTTACAGGCTAGACGATAGATCATGATTTTCCCACATAATAAAATGCATTTCTAGATTCTTCCTGCCGATTTAGCACTCTAAAACCGAGACTTGTATTTATATTTATCAAAGAAATGGGAGCGTGTCAATTTTTTATCCCGCTCAGGAGCCCTGAATTGGAACTTTACGAGTCGATTTTACGTCTACCCCAATAGGTAGATATCACTTAATTCCAATGGAGGTTACAATGACGAGAGTGATAAAAAAAATTCACCCCGGCACTATTGCGAGCATGGTAGTGATCGGCATTATCACGTGCTTGATACTTGTATTCTTTATCTTCTAATTCTGCAC
>CAZXJE010000013.1:0-22615 GCA_964640835.1 uncultured Eubacteriales bacterium | reverse complement strand
AACTCTAATCAACATAAAGAAGTTTGCCAAAGGGACTCATTATTGTGATGAACCTCGAGGTATAATATAATCAGAGAATGAAAAAGAAAAAACTAGTCCTCATCGATGGAAACGCCCTGCTGTACCGTTCCTACTATGCCATCCGATTCCTGACGAATTCCGATGGCTTTCCGACCAACGCCATCTATGGTTTTATCATGACCCTGAAAAAATTAATGGAGCAGGAAGATCCGGATTACCTCGGGATCGTATTTGACACTAAAGGGCCGACAGAAAGACACAAGATTTATGCAGAATACAAAGCTCATCGCAAGCCCATGCCCGAAGACCTCCTCGTCCAGCTCCCTCTGCTGAAAAAGGTAATCAAAGCCATGAACATCCCAACATTCGAACAACCGGGGCATGAGGCTGATGATATTCTTGGGACTATCGCCCATAAAGCATCCAAAGAGGACTTCCAAACCGTCATCGTCACGACCGATAAAGATCTTCTCCAGATGGTGGATCAAAACACATCGGTCTATAATCCGACAAAAGACCTCACCCTGGACGAAAAGGGCGTCATGGAGCATTTTGGAGCCTCTCCGTCCCAGATTATCGATGTACTCGCCCTGTGGGGGGACTCCTCCGATAACATTCCCGGAGTTCCCGGGATCGGAGAGAAGACGGCCAAGTCGTTGATCTCCCGATTCGAATCGCTCGACAATCTGCTGGGAAACCTCTCCGACATAGAAAAGAAGAGCGTCAGAATAAAAATAGAAAACAATCTTGATGGACTCCAGCTGAGCCGGCGGCTGGTTACGATTTTCAAAGACCTTGACATCGAGTTCAGCCCTCACGAGATGGAGCTTTCCCCGCCCTACACAGACGATCTACTCGCCCTTTATCAAGAACTGGGCTTTTCCTCCCTTGTCTCCGAACACGTAAAAACATCAAATCTTGCGAAGAAAAGCTATACAACGATCCAGGATGAGGACACGCTGCAAAAGGTGATCTCCCAGATCAAAAAAGCCGGTTTTGTCGCCCTGGATACAGAAACAGACAGTCCCTATCCGACGCGGGCTCGCCTTGTGGGGATCTCCTTCTCCGTGAAGCCCCACCAAGCCTTTTACCTGCCTCTTTGGCACGATTATCCAAACGCGCCCGATCAGGTCCCAAAGAAAAAAGCCTTTCAACTCCTCGAAAGAGTCCTCGCTGACCCAAAAATAAAGAAAACCGGCCACAACATCAAATATGACTTTATCGTCCTCCACAGAGAGGGTATCACGCTCCAGGGGATCGACCTGGACACCATGGTTCTCTCATACCTGCTGGAACCCAACTGGGGAAAACACAATCTGAACAAGCTGGCCACAACCTATCTTCAGGTCGAAACCATCCCCTATCATGAAGTCGTGGGAAAGGGAAAGAACGAAGTCACCATGAACGCCGTGAACATCGAAAAGGTAACGCCTTACGCCTGCCAAGATGCTGACCTGGCCCTCCAGTTGGGTTTGTCACTCTGGCCAAAAGTCAAAGAGAAGGGCGTTGATCAGCTCTATGAAACTCTGGAGCGCCCACTCCTCCAGGTCCTGGCGGACATGGAGATGTGGGGAGTCAGGATCGATCCCGAGGTTCTGGAAAATCTCTCAGAAGAGCTCCAACAAGACCTCGATATCCTTCAAACAAAAATATACGCAATCAGTCAAGAGGAATTCAACATCAACTCTCCCAAGCAGTTAGGGAACATCCTGTTCGAAAAGATGGGAATCCCATCTACTAAGAAAACGCGGAAGACAAAGAGCCATTCCACCGATATGAACGTATTGCAGGAGCTGGCCAGGGACCACCCCATCGCCCAACACATGCTGGAATACAGGCAGTTTTCTAAGCTGAAATCCACCTATTCTGACACTCTCCCGCTCCTCATCAATCCGGAGACCGACCGTATCCATACTTCGTACAATCAAACGGTGGCTGCCACAGGAAGGCTGTCCAGCAGTGACCCGAATCTTCAAAACATCCCCGCACGGGGTGAGCTGGGCAAAAGGTGTAGAAAGGCATTTATCCCCGATCCGGGGAATCTCTTCCTCTCTGCAGATTATTCTCAGATAGAGCTGAGGGTCTTGGCTCATCTCTCTGAGGATCCCGCACTCATCGAAACCTTTCTCCACGACCGGGACATCCACCGGGATACGGCCTTGCAGGTGTTTGGCGAAACGTCATCCCTCTTCCCCGAAGAGCAGCGCAGGCGTGCAAAGATCATCAATTTTAGCATTATCTACGGCACCTCTGCCTTTTCTCTGGCTAAAGAATTGGGTACCTCGACTTCTGAAGCGCAGAAATTTATCGACCTCTATTTCGAAAAGTACCCGAAGGTCCGGGAATATTTGGAGACGTGCGTAACGGATGCCCAAATAAGGGGTATCTCCCAGACCCTCTTCGGGAGGATCCGTCCAGTCCCTGAACTTAAAAACGAAAACTGGATGGTTCAGCAAGCCGGCCGCCGCATCGCTCTCAACACACCCATTCAGGGAACCGCTGCAGATCTCATGAAAAAAGCCATGATCGACATCTGGGAGGAAATGAGGACACTGCCGCTCAAATCAAAGATGATCCTACAGGTACATGACGAGCTGGTTTTCGAGGTCCCAGAAAAAGAGTGCCGTCGAATAGAGCCGCTTGTCAAAGAGAAAATGGAGAAGGTCTTCCCCCTAAAAATCCCTCTAAAAGTGCATTTGGGTTGGGGTATCAACTGGGCCGAAACCAAGTAGGTCTTTTTAGGTATAGTTGAGCGACATAAAGGAAGATTTAGCCTTCACGAATCGTTTTCGAGGGAATCCGACGAAGTCGGACGTTGAGGACTGTATGAGCACGGGAGAATAAAGGTGTGTGGCACTTTCTTTACAGTCGAGGCCAAAGAAGCAGAAAAAAAAGTAAACGTGCGCAGATCCGCAGACGCCGAGAAGGCGATGAGTGAATGGCGTTAAAAATCTGACAGGAACGAAAATATACCTAAAAAGATACTAAAGAGGTTTTTGGTAGACGCGGTATTTTTTGTAGAGCTTCCCCCCCATCTTTTCCATCTCTGCTCTCACCTTGATATTCTCCTCCAACTCGTGGTGGGTGTCCATCATTTCCATTCCCGCCTCACGAGCGCTCATAATCATCTTGACGCCCATCAAGACATCAAGGCCCCGGCCCCGATATTTTTCCTTGATCGCTCCGAGCAGAAGATCCAGTTGTTTGCTTTTTTTTGCCGCCCTAAGGATCTTGAGAAATCCGAAAGGAAAGAGCCGTCCTCGCGCTCTTTGAATGCCTTCGGTCATGTCAGGTATGCCCACAACAAAACCGACGATCTCGCCATCCTTTTGTACCCCTTTTACAAACCTGGGGTCGAGCACAGGCATATACCGTTTGGCTAATTCCTCCATCTCTTTCTCATCAAGGGGAGCATACCCGTATATGTTGCTCTCTGTATAACATTCATTCATAAGGTGGAGGACGGGTTTTATCCAAGGATTGAGCTTTCTCTTGTTCTTAAATTCCAGGATTTCAAAATTCCCCTTCTTCTTTATTCGTTCATAGATCTTCTTATAAAACTCGGGGAATTCTTTTGGAACATCGAGTTTGTAAACAAAATAATCGACATCTTTGCTATAGCCCTGCGCCTCAACCATTCGGGGCATCCATTCGAAGTTACAGTAGGTCGCGATGGTGGCGCGGTTTTCAAAGCCTTCGATCAAAAATCCCTCGGGATCTTGATCTGTAAAGCCATAGGGTCCGATGATTTTAGTCATGCCGTGTTCTCGGGCCCATTCTTCCACACGTTCAAGAAGTGCTCGAACGACCTCTTCATCTTCCCATGTTTCCAAGTAGCCAAACCGGGCTATCTTCTCATCCCGGATCTCGTTATACTTTTTATTGATCACACCCATGATCCTGCCTACAGGCTGGCCGTTTTTGGTGGCGAGCAGCAGCATAACATCACAGTGAGTGAACGACCTGTTCTTTTTTGGATTGAAATATTTCCACTCATCGACGTAGATAGGGGGAACCCAAGTCGAGTGGTTGCGGTGAATCTTTTCGGGAAGAAAAATAAATTCTTTGAGATCCTTCCGATTCGTAACTTCCGTGATTCCAATATCCATTTTTATTCTTTGAGAAACATTCTGATAAGTTTGCCCTACATTATACTATAAAAAGGATTTATTTATCACGATAAAAGTTAATAATCCAGGTTATTCACATAACCACAATATAATTTTTAATGTTGACATTTCCAAAAAAGAATGAATACACTTTACTCTCAAATCATGCTACTAAAAATCACATGAAGCGGAAAACTTTTCCTCGCGGTATACACCCTCCTGAATACAAGTCTCCTACAGAAGCAAAGGCCATTGAGGTTATGCCTCCCCCGGAAAAGGTCAGCATTCCTCTCCTCCAGCATTTTGGGAGTCCCGCGAAACCACTGGTGAAAAAAGGAGAGGAGGTAAAACTCGGACAAAAAATCGGGGAGGGCACGGCTTTTTTTTCAGCAAACGTCCACGCCAGTGTATCCGGAAAAGTCCTTTCCGTAGACGCTGTCCATCATCCGATTGGAAAGCCCGTACTCGCTGTGACCATAACGAATGACGGGGAAGATTGCCCGGCATCTGAGCTCCAAGGATCTGCAGACCCGTTGAGTCTGGAGCCAGAAACAATCTGTCAAGTCGTGAGAGAGGCCGGGATCGTCGGCCTCGGCGGAGCTGCCTTCCCGACAGCGGTAAAGCTTACTCCACCTAAGGATAAACCTATCGACACCGTGATCATAAACGGGTGCGAGTGTGAACCCGTCCTTACGGCTGACTACAGGGTTATGCTGGAGTATACCGAAGATATCCTGAAAGGTGCAGAACTCGTCCGCAAAGCCACAGGTGCGGAACGAACGGTCATCGGAATCGAAGACAATAAAATGGATGCCATGAGGGCATTCAAGGAAGTGATGGATAACGGTTCTGCAGAGATCGTTTTGTTGAAAACAAAATATCCCCAGGGAGCGGAAAAAAATCTCATTTATGCCCTCCTCGGGAGAGAAGTGCCGCGCGGAGGTCTTCCTTTTGATGTCGGTGTTGTGGTCCATAATGTGGGAACAGCAAAGGCAATCTGGGATGCAGTGAGTTCCGGCAAGCCTCTCTATGAAAGGGTTCTAACGGCCGCGGGAGGGGGGATACACGAGCCAAAAAATCTTATGGTCAGGATTGGAACACCCTTCCAGAGTGTCCTGGATTTCTGCGGTGGGATCGACGACAATACAAACATTCTGATCATGGGAGGCCCCATGATGGGACTTTCTCAATGGTCGCCAGATGTCCCGGTCGTGAAGGGAACATCCGGTATATTGGCATGGACTGCAGCCGTGCCTCCAATGGAACACAGCTGCATCCGTTGTTCTCGGTGTGTGGATCACTGCCCGATGCAGCTTGTCCCCACCCAACTCATGAAGTATGTCAAGTATGAATTTCTATCTGACGCTGAGAACTGGGGGATCCTGGACTGTGTGGAATGTGGCAGCTGCCAGTATATCTGCCCTGCTGCGATCCCTTTGGTCCACTGGATCCGCTTGGGCAAAAACCAAATCATGGAATTGAAACGAAAGAAAAGTGCCACCGATGCCTAATAGCGAATACATTATCCGTTCCTCGCCCCATTTCAAGGACAAAGATTCTGTCCCCAAAATCATGTACACCGTTATTGCCGCACTTCTGCCTGCAGCATTTGCTTCCGTGTACTTCTTCAGGTTTAGGGCTGTTGCTCTCTACATTACATGTCTTGTAGCCTGTATGGCGACAGAAGCGATCTTTCTGTGGGTCAGGAAGAAACCGTTCGGATCCCTTTGGGATGGGTCGGCCGTGATAACAGCCCTACTCCTGGCGATGACACTCCCTCCCGGCCTTTCCCTTGACCTGGCTGTCATCGGTTCGGTCGTTGCCATAGCCATAGGAAAGCAGGTTTTTGGAGGCCTTGGATACAATATCTTCAATCCGGCACTTGTTGGTCGAGCTTTTCTCCAAACCGCCTTTCCCGTAGCCATGACCACTTGGATCTCCCCTGTCACGCGGCATTTGGATACGGCGACTTTTGCTACTCCCCTGGGAAACCTCAAATTCCAGGACGCTGTCGCCCAGGGAACACTCTCCCCTCTCAAAGATCTTTTTTGGGGGAACACCGGCGGGTGTTTAGGAGAAACCTCTGCAGTCGCACTCCTCCTCGGCGCTTTAATTCTGCTCTCCAAAAAGACGATCGACTGGCGAATCCCTCTCGGGATCATCCTGGCTTTGAGTCTTTTTACAGGAGTATTCTGGCTTATGAACCCGAACAAATTCGCACCTCCCTCGTTCCATATCTTAGCAGGAGGCCTTCTGATCGGAGCTTTTTTTATGGCCACCGACATGGTGACTTCACCGATCACTCCTAGGGGGACCTGGATATATGCCTTGGGGATCGGTCTCATGGTGGGCCTCGTCCGTCTGTTCGGCGGATTCCCAGAAGGAGTGATGTATTCCATCCTCTTCATGAACACCGTTGTCCCTCTCCTGAATAGATACTTCCGGCCTCGTATTCTCGGAGAAAGAAGGGCGGCATCATGAGTCTTTCCTCCAGAATGATCATCGTTCTCACCACAGTCGGGCTGATTTCGGGAGGGTTTCTCGCGGGCGTAGCAAAACTGACTAAGGAACGGATCGCACTCAACATACAGGCAGAGATCGAAGAGGCCATAGAAGAAGTGGTGGATGACGCCGAGGTTAGCACGGTATTGTACGAAGAGGAAGATCTCGTCATCTACAGGGAGCTGGAGGAGGATGGTGATCTTGCCGGATTCGCCATCCAGGCAACTGGCGTAGGCTTTCAGGACAAGATCACTCTGATGTTTGGGTTGGATGAAACACTGACAAAAATTACGGGTTTGACCATTATCGACCAAAAAGAAACTCCCGGCTTGGGTGCCAAGATCACGGAATGGGATTCGTTCCTTCAGTTTTGGGAAGAAAGAGACGCGACCGGAATGCTCTCCCTGCGAAAGCCTCCGGTCCGCACGCCCGAAGAGCTTCTTGCTACAGAGATCAACTCTATCACTGCTGCAACAATATCCTCAAGAAAAGTGTTGGATATCGTCAACCTCTCTCTTGATAAGGTGAGAGAGCTCATCACAAAAGGAAAAATTACAGGCGAGGAAAACGATGGCAACTAAAACCATCCGGGCAGAGTACATCAAGGGACTATGGGAAGAGAATCCCGTTCTCCGGCAGATTCTCGGACTGTGTCCGACTCTGGCAGTCACGGGAACAGTCATCACCGGGCTAGCCATGGGCTTTGCCACAACTTTTGTGTTGATCCTCAGCTCACTCGTGGTCTCCTCGATCAAAAAGCTCATCCCCGCTCAGGTTCGTATCGCTACATATATCGTTGTCATCGCCAGTTTTGTGACCATCGCCGACCAATTCTTGAAGGCTTTTTTCTATCCCATCTCCGAGGCCCTGGGTCCCTATGTTCCGCTGATCGTGGTCAATTGCATCATCCTCGGCCGCCAGGAAGCTTTTTCTTCACGGAATTCCGTCGGCCGGTCGCTGATCGACGCCCTGGGCATGAGCACTGGATTCATCCTGACGCTTCTTGCTCTCAGCTCGATCAGGGAAATCCTGGGAGCGGGGACGTTTTTGGGTCACCAGGTCATGGGCCCCTGGTTTAAGCCATGGATCATCATGATCCTTCCCGCAGGTGCCTTCATCACATTGGGTATTCTTCTCGGGATCGCACTGCAAATCGAGAGCAGGACAAAGAGGAGTTAACAGTGGAATTAATGGCAATCTTCATATCGGCCGTGCTCGTCCAGAATTTTGTCCTTTATTACTTCCTCGGCATCTGTCCATTCCTGGGTGTGAGCAAAAAAATTGACTCGGCTCTGTCTATGGGCCTGGCCGTAACTTTTGTTATGTCCATCACGGCTATTGTGTCCTGGTTGATCAACAACTTGATCCTTATCCCGTATGACCTGGGATATCTTCAGATCGTCTCCTTCATCCTTGTGATCGCATCGCTCGTTCAGCTGGTCGAGATGTTCATCCGAAAGATCAGTCCTCCCCTCTATCAAGCCCTGGGTATCTATCTCCCTCTGATAACTACAAACTGCGCCATCATGGGCTTAGCCTTGATCGCAGCATTAAACGAATATAGCTTTGTAGAAACCGTGATCTTCGGCTTCGGGTCGGGTTTAGGATTCACGCTGGCTATCGTGCTGATGGCGGGAATCCGGGAGCAGCTGGACCTGTCCGACGTCCCAGAACCCTTAAAGGGTGCGGGGATAGCCCTGATCGTCGCCGGGATTATGGCCTTGGCATTTAACGGATTTATAGGAATGCTGACATGACCGAGCTTTTGGTTCCGATCCTCACCATGACAGCACTCGGATTCCTGTTCTCCACGGGATTGGTGCTTGCATACAAAAAGCTCAAAGTCGAAGAGGATCCAAAAATAGAGGCGGTCAATGAGATCCTCCCGCAAGCCAATTGTGGCGCCTGTGGTTATTCCGGATGCCGGGCATTCGCAGAGGCAGTCGTCAGGGGCAAGGCGCCTGTGACGGGTTGTCCGGTGGGTGGAGAAGAAACGGCCGCCCTGGTGGCAGAGACCCTGGGCGTTGACGCGGGAGAAATGATCAAGATGGTCGCCCGACTTCACTGTCGAGGCACAATCGAAGCCGCCAAGTCAAGAGGCTGCTACTCAGGAATCCCGACATGTTATGCCTCCCATCTGGTTGGCGGGAACAAACAGTGCTCCTACGGCTGCTTGGGTTACGGAGACTGCGTCAAGGCCTGCCAGTTTGACGCTCTCTATATGGAAGACAACGGACTCCCTGTGGTAAGGGAAGACAAGTGTACCGCCTGCGGAAAGTGTGTGGATGCTTGTCCGCGGAACCTTTTCGAGCTCCACCCTTTAGCACAAGAGGTCCTTGTTTTTTGCCGGTCCGAGGATAGGGGCTCTATGGCCAGAAAAGTGTGTACCGCCGCATGTATTGCTTGCGGCATTTGCGCCAGGGCATGTCCTGATGCCATCGTGATGGAAAATAACCTGGCGGTCATCACAGATTTTAGAAAGATCGATCCGGAAAAAATACCGGATATAGAAAAATGTCCGACCGATGCCATCGGCCGGATCAACAAAGAAGAGGCCCGCTATGAAGGATAAGGGGACTGTCGTTTCCACAGAGGACAACTACGCCCGGGTGGAAGTGGCCTGCCTTGAGGCATGCCAGGGGTGTTCGGCCAGAAGCCTGTGTATCGGGCAAAAAAACACCAAAGGCCTTCTCTCTGTGAGGAATCCGCTCCATGCCCAAACAGGAGATCGTGTCCTGATTGCCATCCCGGAATCCCACTACAGCAAAGCTTTGATCCTGCTTTTTGGAGTTTTGCTCCTCGCAATCCTTACGGGGATGGGATTGGGTTATCTTCTCTCCCCAGTCCTCCACCTATCGTCTTCGGAATCGAGCCTTATCGGTATTGCCCTCGGAGTTGTACTTGCAGGGATCGGTCTTTCCCATCGTTTTAAAAGGATCAACAACAAATCTCTCTATCCAGAGATTACAGAGATCTTAAACAAAGGAGGTAGTTATGGATAGACGCCATTTTTTTCAAGTTTTACTCTCCGCTCCAATCATCACGCCCCTGCTGCTGGCTTCTCAGTCCAGAGAATCCGCCCGCGAGGTCTATTTAATCTCAGACGCTCCACACACACATCTCCCCGTTCTCCTCAAAGAGCTTCTCCGAGGCCGATTTGGCTTGCCGGGTTCTTTTACATTTAGCGATTACTCCCCCCACAAAAACGCCCTGGAACACGCGCTCTCCCGATCCGGGTGGCAGCTTGCCCAGCATCCCCCCGATGCGGATTTAAAAATATCCTTCCGTACCTTGTTTCAGCCCGCCAGCCCTTCATTTACTCTAGTCAAAGATGGAACAATATGGGATGTCCGGTCCTGGAACCTCCGCTCGCTCTGGCAGGAGATGGCGCAAAACCACGCCCCCTCTTCATTCTTGACCGTCGCCTCTTTGACGAGACAGGACTCCGGGAGGAGTGCTGGAGAAATCGTCACGGTCTTCATGAATGGGCATAAAAGGGAAACTTTTCCTCTCAAAAAAAATCTCAGGAGATCTTACGCCACACACTTGGGGCGCATTACAGTTCAAATCGCAAACGGAAATGCCCGCGTCACAGAGTCTTCCTGCCGTCACAAGATCTGCCTCTATTCTCCGTCTGTCTCCCTGTCAGGAGAGCGTATCATCTGCGCTCCTAACCATTTTCTCCTCGAAGTCCAGGGGAACACCGTCGATACAGTTATTGGCTGATCTTCAAGGATGGCTCCGGCTGGATCGGAAAAGGGAGGACAGTTTACTCCGATTGCAGAGTGCTATTACAACAGAGGTTTAGAGCTCTTTCACATAGATGTTCCTGAAATACACGGGTGATATGCTGTCATGGTTCTGGAGGCCGATGTATCCTTCAGCTGCATAATCCTTTATCTTGCCTCTGGATTCAGCTTTCCAGCCGATCACCTCCACCCCATTCAGTTCGACATGGATAAAATCTCCCCGGAAAGTAATCTTATAAAAATTCCATTCTCCTGTTGGTTTAAAGGCATCCGACCTTGGCGCTTCCGCATCGTAGACCGCACCCGTCTTGTGGATCCCGCTCCCACAATCATAGATCTGGACCTCGAAGGAGTGATAGATGTAATCATCGCTGGAGGGAACTTCTGGGACTCTGAGGAAAATCCCTGAATTAGTATCCGTTTGGGAACTTTTAAATTCCAACTCCAGGACAAAATCCCTGTATTTTTTTCTACTGAACCAGAGGAGTCCCATCCCCCCCTGGCTTTTGAGAACACCTGTTTTTTCATCGAGCAAAAAATACCCCGGCCCGTAATGGTTCCATCCGTGTTTGGAGAATGTCCCATTCCACCAGCTGAGGATCTCCTCAAATCCCTCATAATAGGTGATGTTTTTTATGTATGCGAGCCCTTCTTTTATGGGCGGAGCAGGGTTGAGAGCATCGGTCTCTTTCTCATATTCCACCGCAAGATAACCCCGGAAATTCTGCCTGGTCAGCTCAGCAAGTATGTCGTGGACATTGGCCTTCCCCTGTCCGTAGGGAACATCCTCGGCCTTTATTACTCCGAATGCATCCAGGTCCTTCAAATGGACATCGATGATGTGCCCCTCGAGCATCCTGAGGCCCTCCAACGGCTTAACTCCTGATCTCATCCAATGCCCCGTATCTACACACGCTCCGATCCGTTCATCTCGCCCCTTGATCCGTTCCAAAACCGCTTCTGGTCGCGCGTATTTTGATGGAGCGGGGTGATTGTGGATGGCGACATTGATGTTGTACTCCTTGACCATTCGCTCAAGGAGAGAGAAGTCGTCAAACTTGGGCTCTGTAAGGACAGTTCGGATCCCCAGGTTTTTTGCAAAATCAAAAACTTTACGTATGTCCCCTTCTGTGTTGTCAAAATCGACCACCCCATATGCAATCAAGCGCTGGCCATGTTCCTCAAGTTCTCTCTGCACCCACAGGATATTCTCCTCACTGAGATTATGGTCGAACTCGACATCGGGTTTATCCGGCCTCAACATCTGTCCCGGATAGGCTTGAACAAAATCGATGCCAAGTGCCTTTGCTTTTTCTAGCGCCTCTTGAAATGAATACTTCCTGAAAGTATAGCACTGGATGGCGATCGGGAATTTTCGAATACGAATATCTTTGTATTCGAAGGACTCTGTGGGCAATCCCTTCTCTCTTTTAATTGTTTCTATTTTTGAGAATTTCGGCATATTGATGGCCGCAAAAACGATGGAAGATAAAAGAAGAAACCCCAAGATCATATATACTTTTTTTCTCATGTCCTTCCCTCCCTGGATCAAGCTCCATGCTATTAAAAAATCAGACGATCTTTTTCTGAATAGGATCCCACTCCACCCGCCGTCCTTCAAGATAAGATTTAGTGGCCATATGGCATGTGATCGCTTCCTCAAAGCCGCGGTTTATATCGCAACTCGGTTTTTCTCCTGTCCGGATACAATCTATCCATTCCTTAACATGGAGATGGGTGATGTCCACATGCCTGCCTCCCCGGTACGTATACATCAATCCTTTGGTTGCGAAATATTTTTCTGTAGCCGAAGTGATGGTGTCTATGCCTTTGGAACCAGGATAATACGAGAAAAGAGGCAACGAGGTGTCGATCACGCCTGCTTTGATCATATCTTCAAACCGTGTGGAGTCGTAGTCAGCGTTGACGGTTAGGCTATTCCCAACTTCCATGGATGCATCGTGCCCCATAAAGACACGTCCGCGCCCCCTGCTGTTGGCGAGGGTTGCGCTATAAACCAGGGTCAAGTCTCGGTCGGGATATTCACACACAGTCTGAAAAAGGTCCGGCACATCTCTCCCATCTTTGAAGAAATAGACCCCCCCCGAAGACATCACTGTCTTAGGAATTCCCATCCCCAGGATCTGATTCACAGCATCGAACTCGTGGGAGAAAAGGTCTCCAGATAGCCCTGTCCCATAATCATACCAACAGCGCCAGCGGAAAAACCGTTCCAGGTTAAATGGGACTTTGTGAGGCGCAGGGCCCTGGAATTGTTCCCAATCGATCGTTTGGGGACTGGCGTCCTTATGAATGCCGTAAACCCACGCGCCGTTGGGCGAGTTGCGATTCGTAGTTGTCTCGACAAGGGTGATCTTCCCAAGGATATTTTTGTCCACAACCTGCTTGGCTCTCCAGAAAGTCTCTTGTTGCGGATTCTGATGCCCCAGCTGGAATACCATCCCGCTTTTCGTAACTGCGTCTGTGAGGGCATACACCTCTTCTTCGGTCCTTGTCATACATTTTTCCAGATAAACATGTTTCCCAGAATTCACGGCATCGATGGCCATCTGAGCGTGCCAGTGGTCAGGAGTGGCAATGATCACGGCATCGATGTCTCTGCTTTCCAGCATTTCCTTATAGTTCCGGTACCGCTTGGCCCCTTTCAAATTCCCAGCGCCACCCCCTGGCCGCCTATCGTTGAGGGATGCGGCCAGTCCCCTTTCCGCCCTGACATCAAACACATCACAGACCCCTGTTAACAGGACGTTTAAATCCTCCTGATCCAAGAATCCCTTAACCTCCCTCTGCCGCCAATCCCTGGTTGCTTTGCTCCCCTGGATCTGGAAGAAGTCCTGGTGCGCAAAACCCACTCCTCTCACCAGGTGTTCTCCTCTTCCTCCGTGCCCGATAATTCCTATCCGGATCAGCTCCCCTGGTTTTGTAAGAGAGGTCTTCACATGCCCTGAATCTAGCTCTCCCTCAAGCCCCAGTTCCTTGAGCAGGCTTTTTTTCCTCTCTGCATCCCAAGACCTTTTTCTTGTAAGGCCGTAGAAAAAGGCCCCCAGCACTGGGAGTGAGGACAGGGCCCTGAGCACATCTCGCCGCCCGGCGTTTACCTCATTTTTGGGTTGCAAACTCTCCTTTTTTTCCTTTCCATCGTTCTCTTGGTCCATTCTTTTCTCCAAAACTTGGTTGCGCTCTAGCGTCCTGCCTTCCTTCTCTTCTTGAAGAGGAGGCCATCCAGGCCCAGGATCTTCCCAGTTGGGAAGGCGAGCAAGATGCCGAGTGCTGCCATCTCGATCAAAATCTTATTGACTATCAAGTAGCTTCCTTCAGACGGCACGGTGTATGAGTAGCCGACAAAAGGAGGGTTGCACACATAGTAGATCAGCAGAAGTAGAATCCCTGCAATACAGGCCCAAGATGTCAGCAATCCTGTGATGAGAGCCAATCCGATTACAATCTGTCCCCAAATATTCAGGAAGTCTACCACCTTCAAGAGTGCGGGATTATCGGCGATAGCTGTAAACAATCCGGAAAACAGCCATTTGGACTCTGATAGGTATCCCGCCGATGTCCAATAGGGATTGAGCAGCTTGGCTATTCCTTCATACAAAAAATGCCATCCGATCAGCATCCTGAGAAAAACGAGCACGAATGTTTGAAAAGCCGAGTATGTCCTGGCTTGCTTTGAATGAGTTAAGGAATCTCCTTTGTTCATCGATTTGCCTCTCATCAAAATTCTATTTAGACCACCAGCATGCCGTCCCTTTCATGACGGCTGGTTTCTGGCCCCAAACAACATGAGCTCTTAACCCTAAACTGGGGCCTTTTCTTGATCTTGTAAAGGAAAAATAATCGGCGCGTTCCATCCAGACGCCAACACAATATACAGATTTCAAGGCTTTGTCAATGAAGAGAAGAGCATCACCAAAACCGTGATGATTTACATCCGAGTGTCCCAATTTGTGATTTCGAAAACGAACAACGGGAAAGCAGTTTGGCTCATGTAGGGACCTTTTCCCAAACCGTCCGTTCGGGGAACGGACCCTACAAAGAAAAATACCATGCTCGCCTAGAGCCCTTCTCTCGGTTTTCTCCACCACACAATTGGGACACTTAATAACGCAATGTGAACTCGTGCCATCACGGTTCCGGGATGCAACACATAAACACATTGGTTTGACATTTGTCTGGCATTTAAAGAGAATGAGGCGAAGAATACGCAAAGGGGAGCGCATCAACTGTGCTCCCAACCATTTTTCATGGATGTTCAGGGATTCTCTGTTGATATGGTCATTAAGTAAAAAACGCGGGGCCTTTCTCTGCGCCCTTCTTATTATCCTCTCCGCCTGTGCACCCAAAGAGATTTGGAATACAACAACCCTTATCTATTTCGATACGGTATGCGAAGTCAAGGTCTTCTGTTCCCCCTCACGATTCAAAGCCGCACAAAAGGCTGTCCAAAAAGTCTTCAAAGATATCGAAATCCGATTTTCTCCCGGGTCTGCCGACCTGGCTTCTCCTGAGGTTCTTTTTCTCTACCAAAAGGCCCACGCAGTTTACAAGGACTCTGAAGGAAAATTTGACATTTCGGTGGGAGATCTTTCTCGGATCTGGGGATTTCACGACCACTCCTTTCGCATTCCCACAGCCGAGGATTTAAACAGAACAAAAAACACAATCGGCATGGATAAGATCCGTATCCATGAGGGGCGACTCGTTCTTTCTCCGGGAACCCAGTTGGACTGGGGGGGCATAGCCAAAGGGTACGGCATCGACCTCGCCTCCTCAGCCTTGATAGATATGGGAATAGCGAGGGGATTCGTGAACGCCGGTGGCGACCTCTACTGTTGGGGAGCAAACCCTAAAGACCTCTCTTGGAAGATAGGCATCAAACATCCTAGAAAATCCGGATTCTCAGGAGTCCTTTCCATCTCCGATGAAGCCGCAGCAACGACCGGCGATTACCAGAGATATTTCGTAGAACAGGGAACGCGTTATCACCATGTGTTTGACCCCCATACCGGTTTTCCAGCGAGAGGAAAACAGAGTGTGACCGTGGTCGGCCCCGAGGCAGCATTCTGTGACGCGCTGTCAACAGCCCTTTTTGTATCTACACAACCAAAAACGATCCTCGATCTATACCCTCAGTACGGTGCTGTTCTCATAGACGCTGGGGGAAACATCTCTTTTCTTGGAAAATCCGTCTCTTTTAAGCCTTCTGAGTAGAAAGCCTAGATCTTCATCGGCATCAGGACATACAAATACTTGATCGCCCCTTCTTCCTCGGGCCTCAGAAGTACGGCGCTGTTTTCATCCTTCATTTCACAGCGCACCCGTTCTGATTTGACAGTGGTCAGAAAATCAAGGATATATTGTGAATTAAAGCCTATCTCGAAGGTCTCGCCGTCATAATCGACATCCACCTTGTCCCGCGCTTCTCCTATTTCAGGGTTTGAGGAAAAAAGCCGTATCTGTTTTTTTTCGATGTTAAACTTTATTCCTTTAGAACGTTCTGTAGATAACAAGGACACACGGCGAATAGCATCTGTAATCTCCTCGCGGGAGAAGACCATGGCGTTTGTATTATCTTGAGGGATAACAGCCTCATAGTTGGGAAATTTTCCCTCGATGATCCGCGATATCAATGTCCGGTTGTTCACTTTAAAAAAGAGATTGTTCTCATCCAAATCGAACTCGAGTGTCTCATCCTCAAACTTTCTCAGTTCATTGAGCGTTTTTTTCGATACGATCCCCTTGATTTCTCCCTCAATATGCAGATCATCCAGTATCATGGATGTGTAGGCCAATCGGTGACCGTCTGTGCTTATCATCTCTATGTTGTTATCCTTGAGGATCATCAAGGCTCCATTCAGATAGTATCTCTGTTCTTGTGTGATAGCGAAATACACTCTTTCGATCATGTCTTTGACTTTTTCCAAAGGAAGCACGATCTTTTTTTCAAATTTTGGCTCTGCGACCTGTGGATAATCTTCTTTGGGCAAACAGAGAACTTTAAACTGACTTTCCCCAGAGATGATCTCCATGATAAGGCTATCACTCTCATGAAATGTCACTTTTTTATCCGCAGCTAGTGACTTCACAATCTCGAATAGCTTTTTACCGGATATTGTGATGGCACCCCCTTCCTCGATATCCGCAGGGAAGTGGGTTTTAAGACCAACTTCGAGGTCTGTTCCTGTGAGCTCGACCTCATTCTCTGAAGTATTGATTAAAATGTTGGCAAGGATAGGCATCGTGTTGCGTTTTTCCACTATGCCTTGGAGGAGTTGAAGCTCTCTTTGAATGTCTTCTTTTGCAATCGAGAATTTCATTTTTCCACCTTTCCTTCCTGAGTTTATTATTCTTTAATAAATATAAATAAGATTAAATAAATATAATAATAAAAGCAAATGAAAATGTGAAAAACTCCCGTAATTTGCTGATTCCCTAACGAATATAGCTAATTAGACTGTTTATTTCTTTGTTAAATTCGGGGTCTTTCATTCTTAATTTCTCGATTTTGCGGACACTGTGTATGACCGTAGTATGGTGTTTTCCACCGAATTTTTTACCAATTTCGGGAAGAGAAGTTTTCGTCAGCTCTTTGGAGAGATACATGGCGATCTGACGAGGGAATGCGACCTTTGGAGAATTATTTTTGGCTATCAGTTGGGTGAGCGTGATCTTGAATTTGTGACAGACTATTTTCTGGATCTTTTCCACTGTCACGATGTGTGAGGTTGCATCTAACAGGCTTTTGAGGGCTTCTTTGGCTAAGTCTAGATCGATGATCTCGCCTTTGAGAGAGGAATAGGCGATAACGCGGCGAAGATATCCTTCCAGCTCCCTGATGTTTGAACGGACCTTGTCTGCGATGAAAAGCGCTACGCTTTCAGAAAGGTCGATCTGTTCCAATTCCGATTTTTTCTTAAGGATGGCGATACGAGTTTCGATATCAGGCGGTTTGAGGTCGGCGATCAGCCCCCATTCGAACCGGGAGCTGAAGCGCTCTTCGAGGTTGGGGATCTCTTTGGGTGGACAGTCACTGGAAATGACGATCTGCTTTTGGCTGTCATAGAGGTGATTAAAAGTGTGAAAGAACTCTTCTTTGGTCCTCTCCCTCCCGGATAGATAATGAATATCGTCGATAAGAAGGACATCCATACTGCGGTATTTTTGACGGAAATCAAGGATTTTTCCGTATTGCAGATGATTGATGAGGTCGTTCATAAACTTTTCGGTCGTGATGTAGAGGACTTTAAGGCTGCGGCAGTCGTTTAATATTTTGTGACCGATGGCATTCATAAGATGGGTTTTGCCCAAGCCGGCACCACCATAGATATAAAGTGGATTATAAGATTTTGCAGGATTTTTCACCACGGCCGTGGCCGCGGCATGGGCGAATTGGTTGCACGAACCGACAATGAAGTTTTCGAATGTATAGTTGGGATTAAGGTTGGGATTGAGGAGGTTCTCGTGTTTGGACTTCCGCTCCTCAGGAGACCGGCGGATGAATGGCGAGGACGTATCGTCGATAATGTATTTAATCTCATAAGACTTGTCGAAAAGATCCTGGGAGATCCTGTTGACCAGACTTGTGTAGTGAAAGGAAAGCCAATCCCTGAAATAAGAATTGGGCACTTTTATGTAGAGAGAATCCGATTCTTCGCCGATATAGACGGTAGGAACGAACCAGGTCTCGAAACTGTTCTTGTCAATTTTATTCTGGATCTCATCCCGTATTTTGATCCAAGGGTTATGTTTATCTTTGTGTTCCATCTGTTTCAATGAGATTTCCACAGAAATTTTCACACATGTGGAAAACCTTCATAGATGCTGAGAGTGGGTTCCGAGAAGGCCCGAATATAATAGCACCACAAATTCCCATTTTCAAGCGGAATTCATGAAATATTCAGAAAAAATATCGATACTATTATAAATGACTTGATATCAATACTTTATGGGATAGACAGGAACGAAAACATCTCCTCTGATTATTTTTAGGACCTAAAAGTCAAATCCGATCCAGAACTTTGTCATCCAACCAGTCGTAACATCCCAATCGAAGGGCTTGCTGATGCTTTGCCACTCCAGCCCCTTCACAAATTCGATATGTATGGGAAAACCTAAAAAGTAGGCTTGAAATCCGAATCCGAATGAGCCCACAGCTTCATATTCATACCCTATGGGGATTCCATTCTCATCAATCCCGACATAGCGAAAGTACTTTGCCGGATAGCCCTTCATTGTCGACCGGCCGATGTCGGCAAAAAGTGTGCCACGAACGGGGCCGAGCAATCCCAAGAGAGTCGTCCATTGATGTACGATCGGGATTCGGAATTCGAGGTTTCCAAACCAGGCTTCGGTCCCAGTGAGGGAGTAGTAATAAGCGGAGCGGATCTCGTTGTTGCCCCCGAAATAAGTGACGTATGGGGTTTTCCCATAGCTTCCAAATAGTTTGAGCCTAAAGGCGAAGAGTGCGTCACCCCCGAGATGCAAATATTTGCGCAGGTCTGCCCGCATCGTTGTGTTCGAGAGGAAACTGTCAGATACCGGTACGGCTTGCTGAACGGAGACTGAAAATGTGCTGCCGGAAACCGGGCCAAAATACTTGAAGCGGGTAGTTTCTCCAACGAGAGAAAAGGTAAGGCCCATCATGTTCCCATTCAAGAAATAGTTGTACTGTGTTCCTCTGTAATCGAGGACCTGGTTCATGTAGGGGTCGAAGAAATCTTCTTCCCAGCGCTGGAAGAATACGGAGGCCTGTATACGGTAATACCTATTTAACGGATAAAAAGCGCTGACGCTAGCCCCAGATATACTTCGAGTCGAGATGGCATCTTGGTAACTCAGAAAATTGTACAAGTAGGGATCGTAGTAGGTATAGGAAGGATAGTAGAATAAGGTAAAGGCATAAAGCTCCACAGCATACTGGAACCTGTTCTTCAGATTGTAGAATGAGAATTGGTACGAGCGGTAACTCCTGACTTGATATGCAAGGATAGAGAATGTGTAATCGGCGAACAGGTCGGAAAAAGCGATAGCTGTTCCCCCGTAGATGGAGCCATCGGTCGATATAACGGCTTCTACAGGGGGCCGCCCCATGAGATAGAGCTTTCCTATCCCTTTCTGAGGTTCGATCTCGTCCTTGTTCACCTCGAGTGTCAGGATGGGCTCGAACTTTTCGTATGTTTCTTCAGGCTCGATCACATCAAACGTTACGGTCTTCTCCACTTCGGGCTCGAGTTCACTTTTGTAGATCTGGAATGATCCCTTGTTGAAGGAGGAAAAAACCACTGTATTCGGTTCGTTGGGAAGTGGTGAAGGAAAAAAGTTCCCGGTCCGGACATCTGTATATCGCTTGAGATCACCGGTTTCCAGGGATACAGAGTATATGTTATAAGCTTCTCTCGAGTCTCCGGAAAAAAAGATCTCGGTGGCGTCCTTCGAGAATGTGGGAGTGATGTTGTTACCGGGGCCAAAGGTCAACTGTGTTTTTTTCTTGAGGTTGTCGAGAGGAGAGACGAAGATCTTATCAAAATTATCGAGCCTGATCGTGTAGACGGCGTTCTCTTCGTCTGGCGACATGGAGACAGCTTTCTCGTAGAGCTCATCTTGCGTTAAGTTCAGGATCTCCTCGGTTGTCAAGTCGATCTTGTATATGTCATGTATGCCTTTGTCGAAAGCAACATAAAGAAGTGCATCACCGGCTGGAAAAAAGGCTGGCGAGGTTGGCTGATCCTGGGGAATTGGGACATCCATGAGGGTTTTTCCCGTCAAGGCGTTGACGATGAACAGAGAATGCTTCTGTCCAGACCGGCCGAAAAAGGCGATCTTGTCACCGTCCGAAGACCAGGCCACAAGCCTTCCCTCGGAGGGATCGATGCTGTAACGGATGAACTCATACTTGAGCGTGTACCCCTTGGTGATGTTCTTGAGGACCTTTCCATCTTTGGTGGAAAGAAGGACAACGTCAATGTCCGCATCTTTGACGCTGTACGTAAGCACTGCCACGACATCTCCGGATGGAGAAAGGGAGTGGGAAAAGGCAAAATAATAATTGTTAAGAGGAAACTGAGGGCCCATAGGAAGGCTGTAATCTTCGGGGTTGTCTCTCAGGAGCAGGTGTTTGTATTTTGCACGCAGGTATTTTTTAAATGCGTGATTGAACTCCTGAGGTGTTAGCTTAAAGACCTTCTGGATCGGGTCGGACCGCCCGACAAAGGAGGAATTTTTCATAGATTGCCAGAACTCTCTGACTCCGTTTTTCCCAAATTCTTCCTCCATAAATTCATACATGGCATGTCCGAAGTCATACGCAGGGTCGCGGGGCATCGGGTATTGGGAAAACAGATGTCCGCGCTCAGTCATTTCGGGCATTCTGTCGTTGAGCACGGTGTCCCTGACGATCAAAGAGGACCAAGAAGACCAGTTTCCGGTGTTGTACTCAGAAAATCCTTCCATGATCCAGAGGGGAGGTTGAGAAACGGCATAGATTACGCCACCCGGACTTCCCCAGAGAAGGTCATACTCGAAGATGTGAGTCAATTCGTGAGCGATGAGATCTTGTAATTCGTCTGGGGGCATATCCCCGTGCAGGGCGACCCGGTAAAGAAGCGGCTCTGCCACACCAAGGACGCCATCGGGGATGTTGTACAGATTGGTCTGCTGGAAATCGGTCATTGTCTTGTAGAAAAGCAGAGGAACGGGAGCGGAAAGCTCGTGCTTGATATCACGGCTAATCGTTTGATAGGCGCTCTCTGCAAAAGAAGCGAGTAATTTCAAGGTTCTCATGTCTTTTGTGTAGTAATAGATATCGAAATGTGCGGTCTCGTATTTATCCCACTGAAAATTGATGTAATTGACTTTGTTCTTTCCATAATAAGGGAAGTAATAAAATTGACCAAATCCCATTTGTGCCACAAGCACAAAAAATAAGACACAGACAAGAATTTTTATATGTTTTTTCATCGGGACTCCTGATTACTTGGCAATAAGATATCTTTCTTGGAGAAGTTCCTCGCCCAGAAAAGCCTGGAACAGCTTATCCTTGACCGATTGAATGAGGTCAAAATATGCAAAGTAGGCAGTCTGGTTCGGATTCTGATAGTTCCGTGTTTCTTTAAAGTCTTTCTGGTAGAGAGTTTTCCCAGTCTTCGAATCGATCAGATAGAGACTGAAAAAAAGCGTGAAAAACTTTCGCTCTTCGAGGGCCGTACTGTCCGGGAAAGGGTCTTCGAACTGACGTTTTTCTCTATCAACAAGGGCTTTCCGGACTTCCGATTTGTAGTCGATCGTTCCTGTAAAAATAATGGCGTCTTCATTTGCTGTCGGGATATCTGTCCAAAAATTCTCTTGCTCAAAGGTCTCGACACTCTCGGGTTCGACGTCGATTCTCGAAACGGAGGCCTCGATGTTTTTTCCGAATTCAAAGGCGAAGTATTCGGTGGTCTCTTTGTTCAGGTCAAAATCGGATCTTTCCTTCAACACGAGGAAGTCTGTAACGACCATCTCTTGGAAGCGCGCCAACTCGAAGGAGACAGGCCTGGGCATTTCCACCCGTACCCGCCAGTATTGCCCCCCGGACGAACAGGAATACAGAATAAGCACAGGGAGCAACCAAACCCATTTATTGATTTTTAGGAATCTCATCTTTTCTAGCCTCATAGCGTTTTATAAATTGTTGAAAATTGGCATTGATATGTTTATCATCCGGCCTGATCTTTAAGGCCAGCTCATACTCGTTTTTGGCCTCTTCCCAAAGCGATTTTTTTTCATACGCCACCGCAAGATTGTTGTGCGCTGAAGCGGAGTTGGGATCATTTTGTAAAACTTTTTTCCACCGGAATATAGCTTCATCCCACAAGTCCAGCTTAGCGGCTTCGATGCCAAAACGCATTTGGTCGGCGGGGATAGAGGAGGCACATTGAGTGATTACTAAAACGATCGGGATTAGGGCCAGCGCCCAAATAAAATGTTTAATTTTCATCACAAATCCTCTGAATCTACAGTACTGCTTTTTATTTCTTTCGTCAAGTACCCCGACAATGCTGCAATATTTGTACCAAATCCTCCAGAGAAAGATTTACCAGCGGCCTGCCCATATTGTTACAAAATGGGGACAACTGTAACCATTGGAGATTCTGTCACCTTTCAACAAAGGGGAATCTCCAAAACCGTGTTGAATGAAATTCCGAGTGTTCCAATTAGTGATTATGAAAACAC
>CAZXJE010000012.1:20679-22847 GCA_964640835.1 uncultured Eubacteriales bacterium | reverse complement strand
TTCCATCCGAAATCCAGGGCTGCAATGAAGGTATCCTGGAACTTCGGATTTGTGGCCAAAGAGACATATTGAATTTTGTTCACCAAAGCCTCTGTCTTTTGTTTTGTTTGTTCAGAGAGCAGCAAGGCCTTGGCTCCCGCCAATGATGAATTCCCGATAAAAAAGATCTTTTCCGGGTCGATCGGAGGCAAGAGCCCCAGAGTCATGGCGTTTTGGATGTTCAAATAGTTCCCAAAAGCACCGGCAATGAATATCCCATCGAGATCGTCTTTCTTGAGCTTGTGTATTTCGAGCATCATCTGTGTTCCACTTTTTATGGCGGCGACCGCCAGCTGGATTTCGCGGATATCCTTTTGTGTGAGGGAGATGTTCTTTGCGATCGTTATTACTTTGTTTTTGTTTTGAATGACACCTGTGGGAGAGATCCTTCCCAAGTTCAAAAAAATGGCTACCAGATCAATGAGCCCTGTCCCGCAGATTCCTTTGGGAGGTTCTTTCCCGATGGTGTGGAGGGTCAGTCTTTTTTTCCTCTCGGCCTTATAGATGGCTCCGGGGAAGGCGAGCATTCCTGAGCTGATGTTCATACCTTCAAAAGCAGGACCGGCAGCCGTAGACGTGGTGATAATTCTTTTCTCCTTTTTCAGCACGATCTCTCCGTTCGTGCCCAGGTCGATAAAGAGGATATTTCCCTTCCTTGCAGCCAAGTCTGCGGCCAAAAGGCCCGCTGAGATATCGCCACCCACGAAGCTTTTGATGTTCGGGGCGATATAGGCTTTTCCGCTTGAGTTTATCCTGAATCCGACCTGCTGTGCTGACAGCTCTGGCAAGGTCTGGAAGACGGCCTGGAAAGGTGCCAACGCTAGGCTGTTGACTGGGATCCCAAGGAGGAAATGATTCATGGGTGCGTTCCCGGCCAACACGATCTCATACACCAAAGACGGATCAATCGTGTTTCTTTTGAGAAGCTGACCGATCAATCGGGACAGGTCCCTGATGATCGTGTCTTTTAACTTCTCTAGATTCTTGGGATCCATATAAACAGAGGAAATCCGGGATACGATATCCGCGCCGTATTTCATCTGGCTGTTGTTGGCTGTCTGCGTGTCGATTCTTCTCCCTGTATTCAGGTCGACAAGCTCCACCACCAGTGTGGATGTGCCGACATCTATAGCCAGGCCATAGTTATTCTCTGTCGTATCTCCGGTTTCAACAGAGATGATTTCAGAATCCTTGAAGATTACTACACTAATTTTGCCGGTCCCTCTCTCCAGAGTTTTTGGTAGTTTTTTTAAAACTTCGAGGGAGATATGCAGGCCCTTCTTTCGGAGAGATTTTTCAATAAGCTCCAAAGAAGAATACGGATGTTGGAGATCGGGTTTCTGGAGTGACAGGGCGTATTTTTTAACCGAGGGATTTACCTCCAGATCTAGGTGGATCCCAGTTTCCAGCACTGGAGTTTTCTGAATGATGGATGTGGGAGGGATGTTTATCTCCATGTCCTCTGTGATCCTGTACTTGCAGGCTAACCTGTAGTTTTTTTCCAGATGTCTCTGTTCGAGAAGCGCTTTCTCTTGTGCATCACATACAGGAAGATCTCCTTTCATGATCTCGACAAAACATTTCCCGCAGAGGCCTCTCCTGTTGCAATAAAGGCTGAGGTCAATGCCCGCTGTGCTGATAATATCAGCCAGAAGAGTCCCTTTCTCTGCCGTTGTTGTTTTATTGTGTGAGAGGATCTTAACTTTTACTGGCATGTGTTTATCCCGCTGTAATGTACCACATCCTATATATTATATGTCAAATTTAATTAGATGCTTCAGGTTTCTCTGCATCCGTGATGAATGATTTCCCGATTGATCAGATCATATGATTTCGAAAACACGCGCAGTTTCCCCAGCGAGGAAACTTCGCTCGGATCCGGGCTTCCCTCACATCCCCAAGGGAGATGTACCATGCCCGCCTAGAGCCCTTCTCACGGTTTTCTCCACCATACAATCTGATCAATCAATAACGTATTGATGTATCTGCGCCATCACGGATTTGGAGATTCATCCCGGATGTTGTTCATCTTAATTCTCATTGGCTTCTTCACATGAGTGACTGGCTTTAGTAACATAGGGGAACGATGGGCAGAGTTCGGATCGGTTTCGCGCTTGTTGTAGTTAGCG
>CAZXJE010000012.1:7925-20669 GCA_964640835.1 uncultured Eubacteriales bacterium | reverse complement strand
CTCAATAACGTATTAATGTATCCGCGCCATCACAGATTGGGAGTTCATCTTGGATGTTGTTCATCTTAATTCTCAAAGGTTCCTTCACATGAGCGATGTGCTTTAGTAACATAGGGACACGATGAGCAGAACTCGTATCTTAATAGCGCTTGTTTTGGTTAGCGTGCTGGGAAATCTTGCGTTTGGCTATGTGGGCGACAGGGAGGTTTCCCTCGGGGAAAACTGGTATGTGAGATCCGCTTTTTTTATCAAAGAAGATGGCAGGACTCTTTCTTCCGGTCGATTCAAACCCTCCGGTTTTTATAAAACAAACGTTCCCACAACTGTTTTAACTGCCTTAGTGCGGAATGGAGTGTATCCCGATCCCTATGTAGGTCTTAACAACATGAAGATCCCTGATGCTTCGGATGACTTCAACCGCTCGTATGATTTGGCTAAGTTCAGCCATTTGCCCGATGGCCGTAACCCCTGGGCAGCCCCCTATTGGTTTAGAACGCAGTTCCTCTTGCCTGAAGTATATACAGGCAGGCAAATCTGGCTGAACATCGACGGCATAAACTACCGGGCAGATGTGTGGTTAAATGGTCACTTGATCGCTGATTCTAAAGAGGTCGTAGGGATGTTCGGACACTGGGCGCTCGACATTACAGACTCCTCAAACATCGAAGGCGTAAATACTCTAGCCATAAAAATTTATCCGCTTGACTATCCCGGGCTGCCTGGGGAGCCGCAACTCAAGGCTTTTGGTTCCTTTGGCCTGAATGGGGGGCCGACCGGAGATATCGGTAAAAATGTCACAATGCAGAGCTCAGTGGGTTGGGATTGGATACCCGCTGTTCGGGACAGGAATATGGGCATCTGGCAGGATGTGTTCGTCTCTTCAACTGGTCCTGTGGACATCCGGCATCCCCACATCGTGGCGGATCTGCCACTGCCAGAAGTGGATAAAGCCCATTTGTCGATCGCCGCAGAAGCGGTGAATCTATCGGAGTCGGAAAAGAGGGGTGTGCTGATCGCCAAAATCTATCCTAAGACATTCAGAGGCCAAAACATCATCTTGAAAAAGAATGTGGAACTTGCACCAAAACAAAGGATTTTGATCCATCTGGATAAAGAAGATTATGAGGAATTGTCTGTGCACGATCCCAAACTCTGGTGGCCCAATGGATC
This sequence comes from uncultured Eubacteriales bacterium, assembly GCA_964640835.1. Taxonomy (GTDB): domain Bacteria; phylum Acidobacteriota; class Aminicenantia; order Aminicenantales; family Aminicenantaceae; genus WTAW01. Next base: position 19,499 of record CAZXJE010000012.1, on the reverse strand, counting down.
CGGCTCTCAGGATCTTTATGAGATGGAGTTGTCCTTTGATCTGGGTGGAGAGATCTCCGACATTGAGAAGTGTGTCTTTGGCATTAGAGAAGTGGGGAGCGAGGTGACTGAGTTAGGGGGCTGGATTCGTCGCGATTTTTTTGTGAACGGGCAGAGGATCCTGCTGAAAGGGGGAGCTTGGGTCCCGGATATGATGCTCAACCGCGATACAAAAAAGCTCTACTATGAGTTGCGACTGTCTAAAGAAGCCCACCTCAACATGGTTCGGATCTGGGGTGGTGGGGTGACGCCTCCTGAAGAATTTTTCAGGATCTGTGATGAGCTTGGATTGCTCGTGTGGCATGATTTTTGGGTCACGGGAGATTGTCAGGGAACCTGGGATAAAGGGAGTCAGGATTATCCCTTTGAGGAGGATGTTTTCCTGAAAAATGCGACCGATGTCGTAAAAAAATTGCGCAATCATCCAAGCATTCTTGTGTGGACTGCAGGAAATGAGGGCTATCCTCGGGAAGAGATCTATGTTCCCCTGCGCAATGAGATACTCGCCAAATTGGATGGAACTCGCCCCTTTATCCCTTCCTCCGGATACAGAGAACCGCCTGGGGACTGGGGCCTTTCGTGGCCCGACGATCAAGAAGCGGGCTCCTATTCCGGAGGACCTTACTGCTGGATCGATCCACGTGAATATTACAAGAAAGTGGAAAATGGCAAAGACTGGCTCTTCAAGAATGAAGTGGGCCTCCCCGCCGTTCCCCATTGGGAGAGCTTGAAGAAATTCCTTCCCGACTTGAGACCTGATCCCGATGTGAGGTTTCCTCTCAACCATACCTGGGGTTATCATGATGCCTGTGAAGGGAATGGCAAATTCAGTCTCTATGATAAAGCCATTCGGGATCGTTATGGAGAACCGGAGGCCCTGGAGGATTATGTGCAAAAGGCTCAATTGGTGAATGCAGAGAGCTATAGCGCCATCTTTGAGGCCGTGAATCATGGCATGGATCATACTGCGGGCGTACTGCTGTGGAAGACAAACCCGTCTTGGCCAAGTGTAATCTGGCAGCTCTACGATTGGTATCTGCGTCCGCATGCGGGATATTATTTTGTGAAGAGAGCGAACGAGCCATTACACATCCAGCTAAATCTTGACGACTTGTCTGTAGCTGTCATCAATCATCATTTCGAATCCCAAAAAGGGCTCCTAGCAATAGCCACTGTGTATACCTTAGATATGAAGGAGATCTGGGCAGAAAAAGCTACTGTCGAGGCCGATTCCGGTTGTTCTTGCGAGGTGTTCCAGATTGAGATTCCTGAAGATTTCAGTGATACCGTGTGCTTCTTGGATCTTCAGTTAAAAGACAACGAAGAAAATTGTATCTCAGAGAACTTCTACTGGCTGGCTGAGAACAATGATTTTGCCGCTCTCGAGAAGCTTCACCGAGTGAATCTGGATGTGAATGTCACCGCAAAAGAAAAAGGAAAAAAAAGCATATACAGGATCAGATTGGTCAATGCCTCCGAAACTCTTGCGTTTTTCGTGAATCCGAGTGTGCGTAAAGGGAGAGAAGGGCAGGAGATTCTCCCGAGTTTCTGGAGTGACAACTATTTCAGTATCCTACCAGGCAAGGCCAGGGAGGTGACTGTTGAGTTTGAAGGTGCCTATCTCGAAGGAGAGGAATACTACTTGAAATTGGAAGGCTGGAATATTCCACCCAGGCTCATAAAACTCGATTGACCTCTGCACTCAAAAAGACAAATATCATCAAAGTTCCCCATTTTACACATAAAAATCCAGGGAATAATGAGAGTTTCAGGCTCTCGCTTTTTACTATGTGCCAAAGCTGAAAATCGTTTGATAAAAAAAGGCTTGAAAAGTACTGAAAGGAAAATAGAATATTGGTATACATGATTGCACAGAATCAACACATTTTTTTATCTCTCTGTCTGGGAGATAAGGAGGGATCAAATTAACAAACACTATAAAGACTTCAGGATATTTTTTTGGCTTATCACAGGAATAGTTTTCTTGGCGCTGTGGGGAACTCCAGCTCCGGTTTTTTCCCAGGAGATCAAACCGGATCTTTACAAAATTCTAAAATATCGACATATCGGTCCCATTGGAAACAGGGTAATTGCAGTGGCCGGTGTTCCGGGGGATCCTAATATTTGCTACATCGGGGCTGCGTCTGGCGGAATCTTTAAATCCATTGACGGCGGCATCAACTGGAAGCCAATTTTCGACAAGCAGCCGGTATCATCCGTGGGATCTCTAGCGATCGCACCCTCTGATCCCAATGTTATTTGGGCAGGAACAGGAGAGACTTTTATCCGCAGCAATATCTCTCAAGGAAACGGCATCTATAAATCCACGGATGCCGGGAAAACCTGGAAATGTATGGGCTTGGAAAAAACCGGACGCATCGGCAGGGTTGTGATCGATCCTCGCGATCCGGATGTTGTTTTTGCCGCAGCCATGGGACACTGCTACGGTCCCCAACCTGACCGAGGTGTTTTTCGCTCCCGGGATGGAGGTGAAACCTGGGAAAAGGTTTTATTTGTGGATGAGAACACCGGGTGTTCGGACCTAGCCATGGATCCCAATAATCCGCGAATTCTTTTCGCGGGAATGTGGCCGATGTTGATAAAAACTTGGGGAAGATGGAGCGGCGGCCCAGGCGGAGGGCTTTACAAGTCCAAGGACGGCGGTACGACCTGGAATAAGCTTAAAGGAAAAGGGCTTCCCACTACTGAAATCGGCAAAGTGGCCCTGGCTGTGGCGCCCAGCGATTCAGACCGGGTTTATGCCTTGATAGAAACCAAGGACGAGGGCCTCTGGAGATCGGATAATGGCGGAGATACCTGGGATCATATCAACCATGATCATGCCCTGCTCAATCGGCCGCATTATTACACGCGGTGTGCTGTTGCTCCGGATGATCCTGATGAGATATATTTCCCAGCTACCCGCTTCAATATGAGTCTTGATGGTGGCAAAACCATCAAGCGGTTTAATCCATCAGGCGGTGATCACCATGACATATGGATCGATCCCCTGATTCCGGAACGGATGATGGTGGCTAATGATCAGGGAGTCAGTATTTCCACTAACCGGGGAAAAAGCTGGCACGGCATACAGCTTCCCATTGCCCAGATGTATCATGTGTATGTGGATAACCAGGTTCCCTATTATGTTTACGGGAACCGTCAGGATGGATCATCCTATCGTGGTCCCAGTAACAGCCGTTTGGGCGGGGAAGGAATTCCGAGAGGCCTCTGGCATCCATGCGGCGGATTTGAGAGCGGCTTTGCTGTCCCCGACCCGGTGGATAACAATATTATCTGGTCGGGAAATTACGACGGCATGCTCGACCGCTTCGACCTGCGCACCCTGCAGAGCCGGGCAGTGACTGTCTGGCCGGAAAGTATTCAATCATGGGCTCCGGCTGATGTTAAGTACCGCTTTCAATGGACGTTTCCCATACTCATCTCTCCCCACGACCACAACCGGATTTATGTGGGGAGCCAGTATGTTCACCGGACAACGGATGGCGGACACTCCTGGAGCATTATAAGCCCTGATCTGAGCACGGACGACAAGAGCAAACAGCAGATAACCGGAGGTATAACCCCTGATGATATCAGCCCTTTGTTTTGCTGTGTTATTTTTGCCCTGGCCGAGTCACCTTTGGAAGAGGGTGTGATATGGGCGGGCACCAACGACGGTTTGGTACAGGTAACCCGCGACGGGGGTGAAAAATGGATCGATGTAACTAAAAATATCCCGGACCTGCCTCCCTGGGGTACAGTCAGCAATATCGAACCATCCCGTTACGATGCCGGAACATGTTACATCACAGTGGATTTCCATCAGGTTAACAATCGGGATCCGTATGTGTACAAGACGACTGACTACGGCAAAACTTGGAAATCCTTAAGCTCGGATATACCCAAGAGTGTGTTCAGTTATGCGCATTGTGTAAGGGAGGATCCGGTTCGTAAAGGATTGCTGTATCTGGGGACGGAGAATGCGCTGTATGTATCGTTTAATGATGGGAAAAACTGGCTGCCGCTGCAGACGACTCTGCCGCATGCACCGGTGCACTGGTTGGTGGTGCAGGAGCATTTTAATGACCTGGTAGTGGCTACCTATGGGCGGGGATTCTGGATTCTGGATGATATCACCCCTCTCCAGCAGATAACTCCGGAGGTGCTTAAATCCGAAGCCTATCTCTTAGCGCCGCGTCCCGCCTATCGTTTCCGGAATGTGGCCGGTCCGCGCAGTACGCCCAATGATCAGTGTACGGGAAAAAATCCGCCCTTTGGTTCCTCGATAAACTTTTATCTGAAATCTGCCTCCAAGGAAGACATCACGATTACGATCCTGGATGAAAAGGGACAGACAGTGCGAACCCTAAAGACTGAAAAAAAGACAGAGTCCGGTCAGAGTGCCGGTGGCCGAGCGGCAAAGCCCTTTACCATGCCCAAAAAGGCGGGAATCAACCGTGTCTGGTGGGATTTGCGCTATGATCGAACCAAGGAAGTCAAACTGCGAACCAGGCCTATCGATCATGACCATGTTTATGTTGAACCTAAAGGCTGGCGGTCATTTGGAAGGGGCGGACGGATGAACGGTCCCCTGGTATCACCCGGTGTCTATTCTGTGAAGCTGAAGGTTGGAGAAAAAGAATATACCCAGAAGCTCGAAGTCAGGAAAGATCCTCATTCAGCTGGCAGCTTGGCGGATATTCAGGCCCAGACAAAGATATTGTTGGAGATCCATGAGAATGTAAATACCCTAACGGCTATGATCAATCAGATCGAATGGATTCGGAAACAGATCTATGACCTGATAGAGATGTTAGAAGAAGGGGGAAATGCTGAACCGGTCATAGAGGCAGCTAAAGAACTTGATAAAAAATTCATTGCGGTAGAAGACACTTTCTTTTCTATGGGGCTTACTGGTTCGGGTGACGGCCTGCGCTGGCCGGATAAATTCTATGTCAAACACCGCTTTCTAGCTTCGAGTATTGGAGGGTCCGATTTTCCTCCGACGACGCAGCAGATCGAGGTACACGAGATGTTCAAACAACAGCTTGCCGACTACCAGGATCGACTCAAACAACTTCTCAGCCAGGACCTCTCCGCCTTTAATGCGCTGCTCAAGGAGAAAAACATCCCCAACATCATTCCCATTTCCATAAAATAAATCGCCGATAAAACTATCTGAAAAAAATTTGTAATCCTTCTCAAAAAAAATGCGTCTAAATTAATATCCATGGCGGATATCATTTGGAGGTTACCCATGTTTAAATACTATCTAAAAACTGCCGTGCGTAATCTTTGTAAATTCAAATCCATTTCGTCTATTAATATTATCGGTATGTCTGTTGGGATGGCAGTATGCATTTTACTCATGCTTTATATCCAGGATGAACTGAGTTTTGATCGTTATCACCAACATTCAGACCGGATTTTTCGCATCCTTGAAAATGATCAAGCATTTATATCACCCCAGGTCTCTGAAATTGTCAGTGCGAATTTTTCGGAAATTGAGAGATCAGCCAGAATACTGGTAAGAGATCAATGTATGATTCAATATAATGAGAACCAATTTATTGAAAAACAATTTTCCTATGCTGATCCCAACTTTTTTTCAATCTTTTCATTCAAGCTGATAAAAGGAAATCCGGCAACAGTTTTAAAACGCCCATTTTCCATAGTGATTTCTGAAGCGATTGCCCTTAAGTATTTTGGTAAGCAAGACCCCATTGGGAAAGTCTTGAGACTTGAAAATAAACATGATTATACAATAACCGGATTGATGGAAGAAATTCCTCACAACTCTCACTTTCGGTATGACATCCTGGCCACTCTGGCCGGCTCAGACCAGGTTTTCGGATCAGACTGGATGTCGAATTGGGGATGGCGAAATTTTATTACTTATCTTCTGGTACAAGAGAGTTTTTCCCAAACCTCGTTTGAAAAGAAATTATCACCATTTATTGCAGAACATCGAGGCTTTGATGAAGGTGAGAGTCCATCAATCTTCACGCTACAGGCCTTAGAAGATATCCATCTCTATTCAGGTTTTATTGACAACGACATTCAGGTTCAAGGAAATATTAGTTACGTGCTGATATTCTCTGGTATTGGGCTCCTCATCCTGCTAATTGCTTGTTTCAACTATGTCAATCTTCTTACTGCCAATGCTACCACCCGTGCAAAAGAAGTCGGAATCAAGAAGGTCGTAGGTTCTACACGAAATCAGCTTATCTGGCAATTTATAGGTGAATCGATTGTCGTTTTGATGATCGCACTGTGTTTCGCGATTGCCTTGTCATATCTCTGTCTGCCAATTTTCAATACTCTGACCAGTAAATCTCTTTCTCTGGCCGTCCTTTTCAGCAGTCGGATGGTTTTAAGCATTCTTGGTATTTTGGTATTTACCGGCTTGCTCTCAGCATTTTATCCCGCGTTTGTCCTCTCCTCTTTTCAACCCGTGAAAACTCTCAAAGGCATCAAAAGCAGCGGTCACACAAAATTGAACCTCGGAAGAGTGATAGTGGGTGGACAATTTACAATTTCAATTATCCTTATTATCTGCGCTCTATTCATGGCCAGGCAATTACATTTTTTGCAGACTGAAAAACTGGGCTATAACAAAGAACATATTATTGTTACTGAATTTCATGACACAGAAGAATCGCAAAAGTATGAAATATTGAAAAACGAGCTCTTACAGAACAGCAATGTTACTTCAGTTACCGCAGCGAGCCGTATCCCTTCGGATGATTTAAACAATTGGGGAAGCTTACAGCTTCCCGGACAGAGTGAATGGATTAATATGCCCTTTGCACATGTCAACTTTGACTATTTTAAGACTTTCGGGATATCCGCTGTTCAGGGGCGCTTGTTCTCAAATCAAATGGAAACGGATGGGGACCAGGCGCTCATACTTAATGAAATGGCAATAAAGAAGCTGGGCTTAAACCAAGACGTAATCGGAAAACGTATTCAAATATCTTGGCCTTCCTCGAAGCGCAGAGTTATCGGTATCGTCAAGGATTTCCATTTTGAGTCTCTCTATAATCCTATTCTTCCCGTTGTATTTGTTATCTCACCCGAACAATGCTGGAAGATGGCTATCAAGGTTCGTGCCGCACATTTGAATGCAACATTGTCGTTCATCGAAAAAACATGGAAGACTTTCTACCCTGAATGGGTGTTCGAATATCAATTTGTTGATGAACGGGTGAGGCAGTATTATGAGTCTGAAGAACACACTTTTCAACTGATGGGCTATTTCACCTTTCTGGCCATCTTTGTGGCCTGTCTCGGACTGTTTGGTTTGATCTCCTTTATAATAAAAAGGCGACTCAAGGAAATATCCATTCGCAAGGTTCTCGGTGCGTCGGCTGCCGGTATATTCACTGTGTTGTCCGGTGAACTGTTGTGGGTGATCTTGTTGGCCTACCTGGCTGCCTGGCCGATCGCCTGGTACGCCCTGAATCAGTGGCTTCAGAACTTTGCTTACCGTACATCCCTTTCCTGGTGGATATTCATTATCGCAGGTATGAGCGTAATGGCAATTGCATTATTAACCATGAGTTGGCAAACTTTTCGAGCTGCTCGGACTAATCCTGTAAATTCATTGAGATATGAGTAATACATGTAAATTCGGACCACTCATGATATTCTGTCAATGATAACCTTACTTCTTGGAGTTTCGTTTTCTCCCCTTGATCGATCTGTGATTTTTTTACCCGAATGGAACTCATTCATAATGCAGAACGTCGGCGGGATTCGCCCGTGCCGCCCTGATGGCCTGATAGCTGACGGTTAGAAAAGCGATGAGCAGGGCTAGGGCTCCGGCCAGCGGGAAAATCCACCAGGACAGAGGAATCCGATAGGCGTAGTTGCTGAGCCATTTGTTCATAGCGAAGTAGGCGAGGGGCCAGGACAGCAGATTGGCCAGAATGACCCATTTCGAAAATTGGTTTGTCAGCAGCATCGTAATGCCGGGAACAGTGGCTCCCAACACCTTCCTTACGCCGATCTCCTTGGTGCGTTGTTCGGTGATGAACGATGCCAGTCCGAACAGTCCCAGACAAGCGATGAACAGGGCGATGATTGTAAAGATATTGGCCAGGCGGGCGACATAGCGTTCGTAGATATACATGTTATTGAAATCCTCATCTACGAACTTGTATTTGAAAGGATAATTAGGGGCATATTCAGCTGTGACGTCTTTGATATAGGCGATGGTTTTAGGAATATCACGGCGGTTGATGCGAACAAAGATATGCTGAAGAAAATACGCGTGAAGATCGGGATGGACGGTCATAATGAGCGGCTGGATCCTCTGAGTCATATGGCGGAAGTTGAAATCCTCCATCACGCCGATGATCTCTCCCTTACCCCGCATGAATTTGATCTGACGGTTTAGCGGTGGTTCCAGATTCAATGCCCGTACGGCTTCCTGATTGACGATAAAGTTCGATAAATCCGGTTGGCGCTCCCGGGAAAAGTCCCGGCCTGATGCCAGCTTGATACCGAAAGTATCGAGGTAGTCGTCCTGGGCCACAATGAATTTAACGAGGAATTGTAGGTCTTCTTCCTTTCCTTCTACCCATTCGACTGGGTTGACGTTGCCGATACTGGTAGGGCTGGATGAAGCGGCGGTGATGTGCCGGATATTCGGATTTCTTGTGAGCTCATTCCTGTAGACCTGAAACTGTTCTCTCAGCTCTTTATTTATGGGAATGACGATGACATCCTGCCGGTCCCATCCCAGGTCTTTGTTTTGGATGAAATGAAGCTGTTTCGAGACGATAATCGTGCCGATGATCAGGATCAAGGAAATGGAAAATTGCAGGATGACGAGTCCTTTACGGAAAAGAGTTCCTCCCGAATGACCCCGAAATCCGGATTTTAGCACCCGTATGGGCTGGAAACCGGAGAGAAAGAGTGCCGGATAGCTTCCGGAGATCAATCCGACCACAGCGGTTAATGCCACCAATCCCAAGAGAAGCAGGGGATTGCCGAAGATATTGATAGACAGCGGCTTGGAGGTGATGGTGTTGAAAGGTTTTAGGAATATTGTCACCAGCAGCATGGCTAAAAGAACCGCTGTAAAAGCCATCAGCATGGCCTCACCGAAAAATTGGCGCATCAGTTGGGTGCGCCGTGCGCCCACGACTTTCCGTAGCCCGACTTCGCGGGCGCGTTTCATCGAGCGGGCCGTGGCCAGGTTCATGAAGTTGATGCAGGCGATGATGAGGATGAAGAAAGCGACCGCAGAAAAGATGTAAACCAGGCGAATGTCTCCGCGTCCCTGGTGTAAGTGGATTTTGGTAACGGGCTGCAGGTTCATCTTTTCCGGCGCTTCGTAGGGGGCGAGCCGGGTATAGGAACCGGCGATTTTCATGCGCAGTTCCGTGATGTCGACGTTGGGCTGCAGGCGGACATAGGAGCTGCTCTCCCAGTGCCAGGTTGCGAGCTTCTTCTCTCCCAATAAATGGATCGAGGCCATGAGCTCGAACTGAAAGTGGGTGTTGTGCGGAAGGTTCTCCAAAACGGCGGTGACCCGAAGATCTCTCCGGTTGTTGTATCTGAGCACCCGGCCCAGGACTTTCTCCTCTCCGAAGTATTTGCGGGCGATATCCCGGGTGATGACGAGTGAATCCGGGTCCTTAAGTGCTGTTTTCGGATCTCCTTCCAGGAAAGAGAAAGAAAAGATCTCAAAGAAGCTGGGATCCGCATAATATAATCCGGTTTCATAAAACTTCTTGTCCCCGGTAGCAAAAGTCGAACTTTCCAGCCAGGTTCGGTCCTGATAGCGGGTAAAAGTATCGATCTCGGGAAATTCGTTTTTTAAGAGCGGCACAAGGGCATAGGGAAGAGTCGACCCGCCTGTAATTCCTTTGTCATCGGGCGCCTGTTTGATCAACCGGTAGATCCGGTCCCCTTCTGAGTGGAATGTGTCGTAATCCAATTCATCTTGAACCCACAGCAGGATGAGAATACAACAGGCCATGCCGATAGCCAGCCCGGTGATATTGATGATGGAGAAGGCCTTCTGCCGGCGGATGTTCCGGAGCGCAATCGTTAGATAGCTTTTAAACATGAACACCTCCCGGTTTGGATATGGAAGGGAAGATCAACGGCGTGCCTCTCTCTCCCGGTTGGGCGATAAACCTTCATCATTATACAGTTAGACTTTAGAAGTACCGTTTTGGTTGCTTTTCGTGTTCCTTCTCAGGAAATTTTTCTTTCAACCAGGCAATGATTTCTTCCGGACCTTTCAACCTCTCACTCCAGCCCGGAGTGGGCTTGCGGAAATAGATGTCGTAACGTGTGGTGTATGCATCGGATATGTCGCCAAACTTACGGGTGGCCTCAAATTTTTCGTGGAAGAAAAGGGGGTAGTTATAGTTGGGAGAAAATTCAAACATCTCCTCTTTTTTTAATGTGTTTAAAATAGCCCCGACGAGTGCGGCCTGGTGCAGGAAGATCTTTTTGTACACATCCTTTTGGCACATATCAGCAAGTACAGGATCTTCATAGAGTTTTTGAAAATTTTCCGGCCACCTCCGGAGGACTCCGCGTTCGGGTCGTACTATCATTAGTCCGGCATTAAAATAGGGACGCAATGTTCTCTGGTCTGCAGGAGCAACCATCGGGAAAAGAGCGGACTCGGGTATAGATAGATTCGTATAGACACGGTTCCAGAAGACATCCGGGGATTCAGAATAGAGCGAGCCGATATTCTGGTGCATCACCGGGCGGTATCCGAGGCTCTTATCGTGCGCGAGAAGAAAGTCTTTTGGCTCCTTAAGGATGATGGTGTCTTCATCCATCCAAGCAAGGATCTCAGTTTGAGTTTCGGCCTGAACTTCGGCTTCAGCAGCAGCAAACACCTTTCGAGCAAAGTAGTACTCCAGAGCCTCCTCGGGGGCGGTGCTTTGGTAAATATCTGCGTGCAGCGCGGAGATCTTATCCAAAAATTTTTTATATTTTTCGGTCGAAACCTCGGGAACATAGATCCAAACGGGAGCGGCTCGAAAACTTCCAGCAAATTTGCGAACGCTCTCTACAAACACCAACATATGGGACAACTGTTCGGCGCCTTCGGCAAAACCCGCAAAAATAATCTTATGGGCTCTATCACTAATTGAGTTGTCCATACCCAAAGATTCAGAGGCGGGATTCCGGCCTCCTGTATCAGAGAAAACAGGAGCTGTCATCAGGGCCAAGACCAGAATAAAAAGAAGTCGTTTCATTGGAAACCTCCATGGATCACGCACAAAATAGAGTGTAGGAGAGCGGCCCAAAGGATCTTGTGTGTAGTTTTCGAAAGGTTTATAGCCCGTCCCACAGAACTTTATACGAGCACTGATAAAAAGAGTTTTTCAGAATGAACCCTTTCTTCCTTAGTCCGAAATACTCAAAGGAACGGTTGTATGGTCAATTATTTTGAACGCGAATGTAGTATTGGCTGTTGCGGATCAAGCGGGTGACTGTTCCATCCGGAGCTGTCTCAAAAATGACGGCTTCGGCGAGCTCATCATCATCCCG
>CAZXJE010000012.1:4128-7915 GCA_964640835.1 uncultured Eubacteriales bacterium | reverse complement strand
TAGGCCAGAATTCTTTTTTTGAGGGTCGTTTTGCCGTCCGGGGCAGTCTCAAAAATAACAGACTCTCCAAGTTCGTCATCATCCCGCACGCGCCTGAAGATGTTTTTTTCAATGTGCTTCAGCTTGGTGAGAGAGTCGCTCGGATTGTCACTCGGAAGGTACATCATCACCAGGTCACCGTCCTTGATAAACACATGTGTCTCTCCGCCTAAAGGCCGGTCGTATCGTCCCACATATTTTTCCAGTGCCGGATCATGCTTCTTCGCTTTGCCAGGTTCTTCGATGACCTCCAAGATAGCTGAAGCGACAATGTCAAAGACCTCCCGGCCAAATGCCGATGGGCTTACACCCTGGGCATTCGTCATGACGATAACAGCGATCTTGTCTTTGGGACGCATGGACAACTGAGTCCTGTATCCTGGACAGCTACCCCCGTGCCCGACTTGGATCTTTTCATCTTGGCGGGAGACGGAAAATCCGAGGCCCCTTGCTGTTCTCCAATCCGGGTCGAACCAATGAACCCGGTGCATCTTCTTCAAGGTGTTGACCTTCAGCACTTCTTGGCCGCCTTTTTCGAGCAGTCTAAACTGCCATGATGCGAACCGGGCCAGGTCTTCCACAGTTGAAGCAAATCCTGCCGCCGGCGCTATCCCGTTGACCAGATAGAAAGGAATTTCTCTGCGTTCTCCATCTCGAAGTTTCATGCTGTAGCCAGTGGCGAGTTTTTTCCCTCTCTCGTCTTGCGGGATCTCTGGAAATGTATTTTTGAGTCCCAGCGGATCGAGGATGTGTTCTCGGATATATACATCGTAATCCTGTCCGGATACGGCTGCAACGACCTCACCCAACAGAGACATGCCCAGGTTGGAGTACTGAAAAAAAGTGTCTGCAGGATAAAGCTCTTCCTGACCGCTGAGTTTTTCGATGATTTGTTCCCGAGTGGGGAAATTGTGTTCAGGGCCTGTCCAGTAGGGATGGTCTGCCTCACGGGGAAGGCCGGACGAGTGAGTAAGTATACCCTGGATTGTAATTTCCGGTGCGTCCGGAAATTTATCCTGGATGTTGAACCAGGTCAGATACTTCTCGACCGGATCATCGAGCCGAAGCTTTCCCTGCTCCCAGAGCTGCATGATTGCGGTGCTTGTGAACAGTTTAGAGATGGAACAGATGCTGTAGATCGTGCCCGGTGTGGCCGGTTTTTTCTTTGCAACATCGGCGAACCCGAAACCGCGGCTCCAGATCAGATCTTGATCATAGACCACTCCCACAGACATGCCGGGAATGTCTCCGTAGGCCAATTGTGCATCCACCCAGACCTCGATCATTTTAAGCGCGGTTGTGACTCTAGGATCATCTGTTACGGATTGATCGTTTGCCCAACCCGCAACACCAAATGTGAATACCAGCAGCAAGACCATCAGGCCTCTGAGTTGTTTCTTCATATCTAGTCCTCCTTCTTGTCCAGTATATAGAAAATATTCCCCTGAAAACAAGTAACTTTTGGGGACGGTTCTGTTTTTGTAATTGGATTTTAAACCGAGCGATTAAAAGGGAGGCCTGGGTGAAAATCTACAGAGGCTTTAATCTGTACTCTGGCCGATCTTAACATCCAGATAGGAGGCGAAAAACTCGGTCGTAGACCTCATTGTCTGTTTGAGATCTGCATACTCGGCATCAAGGGGAGAATTGATCTCTTTCAGTCGCCCTTCAAAGGAGGAGATCGTGTTGTCGATCTCAGAAAGGGAGTTAAAGAGATGCACGGAGCTTGGCCGTGGGACTGTGAGAAAATAGATTCCCACGGCAACAATACCAATTACAAGAGAAGACACAAGAACAGGGAGAAGAACTGGCTTTCGAGCTCGAGCCTTTCTGGGCTCCATATTTCTATCGAGAGATGAGATGATCTTTGTGGCCAGAGCGCTCTCTTTCTCATCGGGAAGACAGGGCAGGTCCTCAACAGATGACTCTGTCAGAGAGTCATGAAGAGCAACAAATTGGCGACACGATGCACAGCGCTGAATGTGCCGATTTACGGAAGCGGCGATGGGCTTCCCCGAATCTTTAGCTTGAGAGATGAACCATTTGTAGATTGAGCAAAACATCTCTTATCTCCTGTTATAAAAAGGAATATTTATGTTTAACAGATTCAGAACATCTAATCTCAGTAGATCGTATGGACTTGTTTAGTTTTTTTCCCAGGTTTATACGGGCGCGATGAAGCAGGACGCGCACTTGAACTTGTGTTTTGTTCATAACCAAGGCGATCTCTTTCACAGCCATATCCTCCATGTAGCGCAGCCAGAGCGCTTCGTACTGCTTATTATGGAGGGATTTTGCACAAGACCACATCTTTTGAGACTGGTCCTTGCGGGTCACGATCTCCTGCGGATCTATGGGGAGGTGATAGGGGAGCGAGGATAGATCTTTGGTTTTGTTCGAGCGATAATGGCTGATGGCCAGCCGTAAGGCCACAGTATACAACCATGTGGAGAATTTAAACTCCGGATTGTACCGGTCGATATGCCGGAAGGCCTTGAGAAAAGTTTCCTGGATCAGGTCCTCGATATCTTGGTTGGTTGATAACCTGTGCCGGAGAAAATAGAATAACCGGGACGAGTATCTGCAGATCAATTCTTCAAACGCGGCACGGGAACCGGAGGCCACCTCGACGGCCAGTTCTTCATCCGTGACCTGTTTGGTTTTAGCTGCTCGCTCCATACTCTCGGATCAGATACGTCTTGTCTGCCTTCAGATTATCTGATTTTTGGATCAAGATAAAGGGGCAAATTCATCCAAAGAGAAAATGGAGTTCATTTTTTTCCCTATGATGATGTTGAATATTTCTTCAGAAGGATGGGTTAATTTTATCTGGATCTTATTGTTATCAGTGGAGACTTTAATGACCTCAGAAAAATTCAATCCACCATAGGATTCCTCCAACTGCATTTGAGCCATGGCAATGAGACCTCTAATGATCTGTTCCATGTTTGCTGCATCTTTGGGTGTCTCTGCGGTGGCATCAATCCGCAGGTTGAGGATCTCATCTTTCTCTGTGAGAGTGAAGAGTCCGGAGCCTGCTTTTTTGAGGATGACAGCTTTTGATGCATAGCCTGCCAGAGCCGAGATGTCTTTGGCCAACGCCGCAAAAAAAGCGTTCTCAGGGATTTGATCCGCATAAAATTTTAAGGATGACGAGAGGATGGTTTCTCTCCTGCTGTCAACGGCATCCAATGCGGCTTTGATGGCGTCTTCATCCCAGGCAAGAAAAATGAGATCCTCACCGACAAACAATCCGTATTCAGTGTGATTCCATTTATGGATGATGTGCTTGCCAAAAACGATCTCTTTGTGTGAGTCTACATTCTCTAAAAGGTCGAGGAGGTATTCTTTGTCAAAATGTCCTTTTAAACACATCACAGTTTGTTGTTTGTTCTTGCCGAGTCCGTATATGGTGACGCCAGTGACATCTTGGAGAAGGTCGATGGAGGTTCGTTTGTAGAAAACTTTTGCCTTCTTTTTGATACCCCCTTGTTTCTCTTGTATGAGCAGATCGCCAAATTTACTGGATTTGAACTTCGCCATATCCAGATGAACCACCCACTCCGCATCGGCCGGGATGAGCGATTTGGGAAGTGTCGAGGCGGTCAGCTCGCCCAATAAAAGAAAGGCTAATAGGATAACAACCAAAATGATCATCGCTTTTTTCATTGTGCTTCTCCTTGTCAGTGTGATTTGAAGCCTTGTTGAGGACCGGATCGTCCAATGATTCACTCTCTTATACGCTGGT
>CAZXJE010000012.1:0-4028 GCA_964640835.1 uncultured Eubacteriales bacterium | reverse complement strand
TAAAAACGGGGATATTTTATCCAGATCCGGATTACGTTGTCTGATGTCGATGTTCTATTCGTCTTCGTCGACACTCGAAATAAAGTCTTTGTACATCTGCAGCTGAGGAAGTGAGTGCTTTTCAGCCATTTTGCAGGCCGTTTCAAAATCTTTTTTGTTTCCGTCGTTGTTGTTTTGTATCAGCGCAAATGTGCTGAGGTCGAGAAGAAGGAGAGTTTTGGCTCTTTCTTTGCTCATGGTTATTCTCTAGATATTCAAGAAAGCAAGATTTATGCCAGTTGTGTGAACACGAACCCCTTAAAAGGACCAGGCTTGGGGAGTTTTTTCTGGGATTATTCGACCGAATCAGCCAATTCAGTAATAAAAACCGAAGATGTAAATGTTTTTTACAGGAATTTCTATTTCGAGATCACCAAACTGAGCAATTGGTTACTCAATAAATCTACATGCCATCAAGAGTTTTGAATTTTTTGTCTTGCTGGCTTGTGTTTGACTTAAGCATTTTGCTGTTGTATAAATGAGCTAACAGGTCAACAACTTAAGATGGGATATAGTGGTTAAAAAGATTATGAAGAGCAAACCCTATTCTTGCCTTAGATAAGCAAATGAAGGGGGAACGATGAGTGAACTCGAAGTGAGAATCGAAAGACTTGAACCAATGCGCGTGGCCAGCGTCCGTGTCGTCAGCGATACTCCAGAGCGTGAAGCCTGGGACAAGATACGTGGATGGGCCGAGCCTTTAGGATTGCTTGAAAATATTGAAAAGAATCCTGTCTTTGGTTTCAACAATCCTGGTCCTGCTCCGGACCGCAGGGAATACGGTTACGAGTTCTGGATCCGTGTCGATCCAGACACTGAATCCAATGGTGACATTCAGATCAGAGACTTCCCCGGTGGGATGTATGCTGTCACAAAATGTGCGTTGCTGGGGGATCCTAACATCCTCGAGACATGGAAGCTGCTCTGGGATTGGGTCCAAGCGAGCGAATATGAACACCGTAAAACGCATGAACTGGAGAAACCTCAAAATCCACTCTCTCCCGAGGAAGACTTGATTCTCGACCTTTACCTTCCTATCGAAGAGTCAACGTGATCTCAAATTCAGTGTTACCTTCACCTCTGACTAGGGGTGCAACTTTGAATGGGCATTTGTCGCGGTCCTCTCAAAAGACTATTTGATCCACAGAATCATTCTGTTTCCAAAACGTCAAGCAAGGGAAATTTTTCTCTTTAATTGAGAATGTGATTTTTTTAATATATAGAGTGTCTGTTATAAAGTATTGAAGTTTATTTTGGAGAAGATGAATAGTTATGGTTGATCGGATAAGATGGAGTCTGAAGGCCTGTGTGCTTATTTTCTTTGTGTTTTTTCTTGGATTTGTCCTGGCAAACGGCCATTCTGGAAAAGCCAAGTATCACATCATTTTAGACACGGATGCCGCACTGGATGATCTCAGGGCTATCTGTCTTTTTCTTGCCTCCCCTGATTATGAGATACTGGCAATAACGACTTCGGATGGGGCGCTGGATCCCAAAAGCGGATTCATAAAAGTGAAAGCGCTCCTCAAGTCTTTTGGCCATGAAGGTATTCCAACGGGGATGGGCAAGGTTGTTCAGGACATGCCTCCTGTATGGAGAAACTTTTGCCAGCAAGTCTCTTGGGGAGATGAGGAAGATATTCATGTTCAAGGGAAGCCCCAATCTGCCGATCAGATTTTATCTGCTATTCAACATGAAGAAGAACATGTGGTTGTTGTGTGCTTAGGTGGACTGACAAATATCGCTGAGGCTCTGAAAAAAGAGCCTCGAATTAAAGACAGGATTGCCAGGGTTGTTTGGTATAACGATTCCATCGAACCTCTAACAGGTACAAATTATGGGATAGATGAAAAGTCCGTGTTTGATGTGCGATCTGCAAATATTCCCGTGGATGTGGTGACAAATGCAGGGAAAAGCGCTCATCCTTTTGATGAAGATATCCTCCAGAGAATCCACTTGATCGATTCGCCTTATGCAAGACGAATCGTAACCGCACATGAAAATATGGAAGTTGCGGAACGGATTAAATCGAGACATCTTCAATTTTGGGATGATTTGCTGCCGGTGTATTTGCTCTACCCTAATCTGTTTGTCCAGAAAGGTATTCATGGAACCAATGGCCATCGATTGTATGAGGTTCGAGACATAAAAAATGTAAAATCAGCTTATACAGAAATTCTGACAAGCCGCAATAATGTCCAAGGCAAAGTTTTTAATGGCTTTCCCGATAGCCCAGATTTATTTGCTGATGATGTTCGTCCCTACATGAAAGACATTATCCAGAAATATGGCAAAGAAGAATGGCGATTGAGTGTTCTCACCAATGAAATACACGGCCATCTTGGCATCTATGCGGTCGTTGGAGTAAAAATGGGGCTCAGGGCCCGCCAGTACTTTCATGTCGGCATTGATGACATTTCTATAATGTCTTATGCAGGACACATTCCTCCGTTGAGCTGTATGAATGATGGTTTACAAGTGAGTACGGGAGGAACGCTCGGTCACGGATTGATAGCGGTGTCAGCAAAGCCTTCCTTTCGTCCGGAAGCAACCTTCACTTTCAAAGCAAGGTCCGTAAATTTGAGACTCAAGGACAAATACTGGGCGAAAGTAAAAAATGATATTAAAAAGGGTATCGATAGATGTGGACTCAACACAGAAGAATACTGGAATTATGTCCGGAAACTCGCCATCGAGTACTGGCTAAAATGGGACAGGGGTGAAATTTTTATTCTGAAGTGATAAATATTTTGGAAGAAACTTACGTTTTTTGTGCTTCTAATTCAAACGAAACTTTACCCATCTCCACTCCGTTCACGATGATGGTAAGGTAATGTATTCCTGGATGGTGCTTTCGAGTTGACATGTCGGCGAGCGAATGTTTTCTGGAAATGGTGATAGTACCAGGAACATAGTCATTTTCTGTGATCTTGAAGACTTTTTTCGAAAGCTGGCCTTTGGCTTTGACATAAGAGATCGCGTATTCCAATCGTACTTTACTTTTCTCTTTTAAAGTCAGATCAAACGAAAAACGCACATTTTCTCCAATCTTGATATTTGTTTTCTCA
The DNA here is from genome assembly GCA_964640835.1 of uncultured Eubacteriales bacterium. Taxonomy (GTDB): domain Bacteria; phylum Acidobacteriota; class Aminicenantia; order Aminicenantales; family Aminicenantaceae; genus WTAW01. Next base: position 921 of record CAZXJE010000012.1, on the reverse strand, counting down.
AGCTTAAAATTTCCCACACCCATGGTGGAGGGATCGCTGTATCCGAATATCAAAAGCGCACGTTTGTCTCCGGCTTTGAGCATAGTCCGACAGGCATGTTTGACGATTTTATCCGTGTTTTTTGACTGCCCGTGCCATCTCTCGCAGATTGCCAAAACCACCTCGGGATTGTCCTTGGAAATATCGTTTAGATTGTTGGCTACGCTCCGTCTCACATCCTCCGACTCATCATTTTTCAGTTTCTCCAGAACCGGAAGAATGGGGTATGGATCCTTTTTGAATTTGGGTAGGGCCATCGCCCAGGGCAGTCTGGGCCGGCAGCCCTCACTGGCGAACCTTCGGACCTTAGGATCCTTATCCTCGGCCCATTCATTCATTAGGGCCATCACTTTGTCGGGATCTTTTGCTAGGAATGGGCGGATTGCCAATTCTGAGGTTGAATATTTTGTGAAATGGTAAAGCACAGGCAGCGAGAGATCCCAGTCCTCCATTCCATAGGTGGCCACATAGTCGGGCAACGATAGGGCTTCGAAGCCTTTTGCATGGGGTGCCGCCTCTTTGAGGATGGCGAGTGCCTCTCTGTAAGATTCCGGCAAAGTCTTTTTAAGACACTGTGTTGTGTGACGCATCTTGTCCTTCACTTCTTTGTCTGTGAAGGCCTCATCGAAGACAATCTGGATAAACTTTTTTTTGTCAAACTCAGGATAAAACTCCTGGATCGTATCTGCAAACGTTTCCATGGACAATTGGGTGAAGAACATGTCTTTGAGACGTTCGGCCATGATCCCTCCTACTCCGCTATGTTATTTAAAATGTATGAACAAATCAATATTTGCCTGGGCTGTATAAGCATCCGCGAAACCATGATAGCATAAAATCACATTACGTTATTGAGTGTTCCAATTGTGTGGTGGAGAAAAC
>CAZXJE010000011.1:0-22912 GCA_964640835.1 uncultured Eubacteriales bacterium | reverse complement strand
CCAATGGGAGATGTACCATGCCCGTCCAGCCCTTCACACGGTTTTCTCCAACACAAAATTGGGTCACTTAATACCGCAATACGAATTCAGGCTATCACGGTTTTGGGGATGTTTACACGATATATCCGTTCTAAAGATATAGTGGTATAATAGGATAGAGTGGAACAATGACAACTATAAATCGAAGAAATTTTCTAAAAATGGGATTGACAGCAGGTTCACTGCTGGCTACTAACAGTGTTCCCAACATTGTAACAAAAGTTTTTGGAAATACTGAAACCGAAAAAAAAGTCATTATACTCGGATTCGACGGCATGGATCCCCATCTTGTTGGAGTCTGGATGAAACAGGGATTTCTCCCGGCATTCCAGAAATTGAGAGAGATGGGATCGTTTACTTCTCTGAAGACCAGCAATCCGCCTCAGAGTCCAGTCGCTTGGTCTAACTTCATAACCGGTATGGACCCGGGTGGTCATGGTGTTTTTGATTTTATACAGAGAGATCCTAAAAACTACTTTCCTGTTTCCTCAGCAGCAGAATCCACGGGAGCCACTCGCATCCTGTCCATCGGAAATTATGAGTTTCCTCTTTCTGGAGGAGAAGTCAAAAACCTAATGAAGGGGAGGGCTTTTTGGCAGATTCTCGAAGAGTATGACATTCCTGCCACGATCTTTAAGATGCCTTCCAACTATCCCCCTGTTCCCACAAAACAGCGCACGATCTCAGGGATGAACACACCGGATATGCTCGGTTCTTATGGTATATGCAATTACTACACCACTGAATCCACACGAATAAATGAAGATATCGGAGGCGCAAGGATCCATGAAGTGTATGTCATCGGAAACAGAGTAGAGGCCAAGCTTTCAGGGCCTGAAAATGCCTTCAAAAAGGATAAGCCCGACTCTGTGATTGATTTCAACATCTATATTGATCCTGTAAATCCCGTAGTTAAAATAGCTATCCAGGATCATGAATTTATCCTTAGGGTTGGAGAGTGGAGCGACTGGAAAAGGCTTAGCTTCCCCATGATCCCCACACAGAGCATCAGCGGCATCTGCAATTTCTACCTGAAAGAGATCAGGCCAGAGTTCAAGCTCTATGTTTCTCCGATCAATATCGATCCTGCCAATCCAGCAATGCCGATATCAACCCCGGACAGCTACGCCAAAGAGCTTGAAAAAGAGTTTGGCCCATTCTATACAAAGGGCCTCCCAGGCGATTTCAAGGCGATGAACAACAACCTTTTAAATGAAGATGAATTTCTCGAACAGGACGATCAAGTCTTAAAAGAACGGATCGCGATGTTCGAGTATGAGCTTGCACGATTCGATTCAGGCCTGCTGTTTTATTATGTTTCCAGCACTGACCAGAGACAGCACATGTTCTGGAGTCATATCGATAAAAATAGCCCCATATACAACCCTTCTCAAGCCGCTAGGTATGAAAACACGATCCGAGACATTTATGTGGAGGCGGATAAAATTCTGGATAGAGCCATGCAAAAGGCAGACAAAGAGACAATCATCATGGTCGTCTCCGACCACGGATTCTCTCCATTCCGATGGTCCTTCAACGCAAACACATGGCTCAAAGAGAACGGCTACCATGCCCTGATCAATCCATGGAAACAAGGAGAAGACCAGCTCTTCATGAATACAGACTGGTCACGGTCAAAAGCCTATGCCTTTGGCTTGAACGGCCTCTACATCAATCAACGAGGGAGAGAAGGAGAAGGTATCGTATCTCCCGGGACAGAAAAAGAGAATCTCCTCATTGAAATCGCTCGAAAACTCGAGGAGTATGTCGACCCCAAAACCGGAGAAAAGCCAATCCTCAAAGCATTTCTATCCAGAGATATTTATCAAGGGCCCTATGTCGATCAAGCTCCGGATATCGTTATGGGTTTTAACCGTGGCTACAGGATCTCATGGTCATCCCCAATGGGAAATTTCCCCAAGGACATCATCGTGGATAACACGGAAAAATGGAGCGGAGATCATTGTGTCGCCCCAGAGCTTGTATCGGGGATATTTTTTGTGAACCGGAAAATAAACACCAATAATCCAAAATTTCTCGATATCACTCCAACAATTCTTAAAATATTTGGAATAGATAAACCCGCAGAAATGACGGGAGCATCCGTGATCTGAATAACAGGAGACACACTATGGGAAAAGCAAAGGTTAAGCTGGACAAAGGCCTTCTGGACAAAGTGAAAAAATACGCTGAGATGTCCGGCTATTCTTCGCCAGAGGAATTCATCACACACTGTCTCGAGAAAGAAATCGCATCCCTCGATGAATCGGACTCTGAAGAGGAAATCAAGAAAAAACTGAAAGGGCTCGGTTATATATCTTAATGTGGACATTTAACAAATTTTTCGGCAAGATTTTTGACCTGCTTTTTATTCCCTTCCGGAGCATGAATCCTTGGGTGGGGATGGTTATCGTATCCTTCCTCACGGGACTTCTTATGCTCGTTATTTTCCGCTACACATCCAACCAAGCAGGAATAAAAAAGGTCAAAAACAAGATCAAAGCCCATCTGTTAGAACTCCGTCTGTACAAAGATAGCCTTGGCCTCTCTATGAAAGCTCAAGGAAACATACTCCTGGCAAATCTGAAATACATCACTCATTCTTTCAAACCCCTGCTGGTCATGATCGTTCCGGTTATCCTTATCCTGATCCAAATGAATTTTTGGTTTGGCTATGAGTCATTAAAGCCGGGCGAACAGACATTACTAAAGGTCAAGCTGGAAGAGGGGTATAATCCCCTCCAAACAGACCTGGTCCTGGAGCCGGCTCCTGAGATCGTCATCGAGACCCCCCCTCTCCGCATAGAAGAGTACAGTGAGATCAACTGGCGAATATCCTCGCAGAAGAGCGGTATACATCATGTCGATGTCGTCGTCGCAGGGAAAAAGATCTCGAAGACCATAGCCACAGACACCAAACCTCTGAGCAAGCTTTCTCCCATTAAACACAGGAAGAAATTCGTGGACGAGCTTTTTTATCCAGTAGAAGCCCCTATTGCAAAGGACTTTCCGGTCAAATCCATTGAAGTACTCTATCCCGCCAAGCGCCTGAATTTTTTAGGATTTGACATCCACTGGCTTATCGCCTATTTTGCCCTGTCCATTGTCTTTGGATTTGCTTTCAAGGGTATCTTTAAAGTCGAAATTTAAAAAGGGGGATGTCAAGCATAATCAAAAATGATGTATATTTATTTAATTTGTTGTTATTCTTAGTTTTTCTTTTTACAATTACTAAATCACGCAATAATTGAAAGGAAGAGAGGATGAAAATTGATGAGTTTGTTATGGAGCGCTGGCAGTCTGAATGGGAGCATGTTGTTGATTACAATATATCCGAAAGCGGGGTCAAGGCCCTGACACTAGAGGAACTTTTGAGCCCTGAAGAACTCGTAAAGCTCGCAAAAACCAAATTGGGGTACATCCAGACTAACGGAACTCAAGAACTTAAGGAAACCATCTGCGCCCACTATACCAAGGCCACACCAGAAAATATCTTGGTGACATCGGGTTCCGCCGAAGCCAATTTCCTTCTGATGTGGAGTCTCATCGAACCCGGAGATGAGGTTATTTTTATGCTCCCGAATTTCATGCAGATCCATGGACTCACGAAAGCTTTTGGGGGCAAAGTGAAAACATTCTTTCTCAAAGAGGATCTGGATTGGAATCCCGATCTTGACGAGCTAAAATCACTCGTAACAAAAAACACCAAACTCATCGTAATCACCAATCCCAACAATCCAACGGGAGGCCAACTGAATGAGGAATCGAGGCAGGCCATTCTGGAATTATCCCGATGGGCGGATGCCTGGCTTATTTCTGACGAAGTTTACCAGGGAGCCGAATACGACGGAATCATCACCCCAAGCTTCTGGGGATCCTACAAAAAAACCATCGTGACGAATGGCCTCTCCAAAGCTTACGGACTTCCTGGCCTTCGTGTAGGATGGATGGTTGCACCTCCGGACATCGTCAGCACTGCATGGTCCTACAAGGATTACACCTCGATCACGATAAGCGCATTGAGCGACCGGCTGGCACGAGTCGCCCTTTCTCCCGAAAAAAGAAAATCCATACTCGAGAGAACACGACAGATCATAAGAGCAAACTTTTCTATCCTTGAATCATGGATGGACAAACAAGAGGGACTCTTCCATTGCACACCCCCTAGGGCGGGAGCGATCGCATTCCCCAGATACAATCTCAATATCAATGCAACAGAACTCGCTCATAGAATTAGAGAAGAAAAAAGTGTTCTCATCCAACCAGGAGATCAATTCGAGGTCGATTATCACATCCGTTTTGGATTGGGGGAAGATGCCGAATTTCTCATCACAGCCCTGGATCTCATTGGGGAAGTCCTCGCAGAGCTCAAAGCCTAATTCATCTTTCTGCCTATCTCATTAAACCAGACGATCTCATCCAGCTCTTTCCGCTTTTTTAACTTCGACGGCTTTTGCTCATAATATCCCATGGAAAGAAGAGATACGATCTTGTATTCTCGGGGGATTTTCAAGACTTTCCTCGCTTTACGAGTGTTAAACCATCCGATCCAACAGGTCCCCAACCCAAATTCCTCGGCTTGAAGCACAATGTGCTCGCCGGAAATACCGATATCCAACAGATGGAATTGGATGTTTTGGATCTGCTTTCCCACCCTGTGTGCGATGATATTCAGCTGCGCTAAAATCACGATCAGGACCGGGGCTTTTTTTGCGAATTTTGAGACAGAATATATTCCAGAGAACACCTCATCGCAGAAACGTTGCTTTAGGTCCGGATCGTCGAGGACCAGGAAACGCCAGGGCTGAGAATTGTCTGCAGAGGGTGCCAGCCGGGCTGCCTCAAGACACACAAGGATCTTGTCCCTTTCCACAGGCTTTTCAGTGTAGCGCCGTATGCTCCGGCGTTCCTGCACGATCTTCTGGAAGGGAGTGATGTTATTTTTCATGGATTTGGATCAGTTTAGCCTTTTCGAGCACTCGGAAAAAAGAAAAAATCATCTTCGGATCGATCGGGCCATATTCCGCAGAAACTGCTTTGCAGATATTAAGAAGACTGCGATGGCCATCCACATAATTCAATGCTTCATAAGCCGCATACCGTGGGAGCCGCACGTCATTTAAGGCATCAGGACCGAGTTTCTCTGTCACATAACTCTCTTGGAGCGGACAGACAAAATTCTCCGCTCTTACGGGCACGATATTTCGAAGGTCCACCTCTTCTTCGGTCAGAGAGATGGTCAGAGGTTTCAAGCTTTGTTGGCGACAGAGGCTCTTGTACGCTTTTTCTGCATCGGCTCGAAATGTTGACTCCAACGTTTTAATGTTCCCGGTTACATGCGCGATATCCTTTTTGTACTGTGGATTTTTAGCAAAAACCGAAGTGGCTAGGATAGCTTGCGTTTCTCTCCTTGTAGAGTGTTCGATAACATTCAGGAGTTGTTTATGAATATCATGGAGTTCTGCTGGGCTGGCTTTGCACATCAGAGCAAGAGTATCATAATAATCCGCAGAGAGGCGAGCAAGCCCATTCCTGCAGATGAGCCGGGCCATCTCTTTTGCCTCTGCTTCCGATGCATTTGCCATATAATACATGGATCCCAGTGCAATAAAACAGACACGGCGGAGCTCGGAGGCATCCACTTTTTCAGGCGTATCGAGGCTTGTGTGATGGAATGTGTCGCCATGACCGAACATGACTGCAGGCACACGTAGGGCTCCATCATTGAAAATGTAGTGGTCACTCCCCCCACCAAAGGGCTGTACTCTGTAGGCAAAGGGATGAGAACTGCCGTTCATGCTCTGTAAGCGAAGGCGATCCGCAAGTTTTGTAAAATTGACGACGACATCGTTGAGATAGCTGGGCAAGGAGTCGGGTGTACACGTGATATTGAATGTGCCACCTGTAAGATGAAGGTCCTCTCCGATCATATCACAATTGATGACAGCCAAAGTGTTCCGAGTTCTCTCCAGATGGGCCTGGATAAAGGGCACTGTGCCATAGAATTCTGGAACCCACAGGAATCGGATTGTCTTCTTTGGGGGGTCCACAAGACCCAAGTTCACCATCCTTTTCAAAGCCCTCGCCATCTCCAGCATTCCTCCGCTCCCGCTGGCGTTGTCATTGGCACTGGGGAGTGGATGACAGAGATGCCCGATGATCAAAACCTCTTTGTCCGGTTCTTCACTCCCGGGAAAAGATACTGTGAGCGCTTCTATTTCGCTGTCATAGTACTCTGCATCCACAAAGGCTTTCAGCACGATTCTTTGGCCCTCATCCAGCCTTTTTTTTAGATGCCACCCCTGATTCTTACTGACATTAAAGCCGAATCCGATCTGCTCCCTCTCCTCCCAGCGGGGCCAGATGGCCGTGTAGCGGATCATGTTGGGGTAACCGGGACGAACATCAGGTGGGTACCAGGTGACAACACCCAAAGCCCCCCTTTTGACAACAGCCTCTCTCATAACATTACCCGTATACTCGGTTGCCAAGACGATCTTGCCCTTGACATTTTTCCCTTCGTAAGACTTTTCACCAACTCCGGTACCCACATCGATGAGCTCCGCCTCCACATCGGCAGAGTTACTGTGTTTGACAAGTGTGAGCGGGATCTCCTCAAAGGAGCACAATCGTTTACGTTCTGGGGAAACCATCCAGAGTTCAGCCTTTTTGGCACGCCAACCGATCGGCGTTTGGTAAGTGTAATAATACCTCGAACCATTCGAAGGCCAACCTTCGATGGCGGCATCTTCATACCCGATCTTTTCCAATTCTTTTTTAATCATTAGAGCAGAGTCGTGCCATCCTTCTGAAGCCTGAATCCGGTCAAAATGGGAGATGAGCACAGTGTAGTTAAACGCAATCTCTCCCGAAACTTCATCCACGAGTGCCTGCTGGAGTTTTTTGGATGCGAGCGGGCTTTCCTCTGCCATTAAGCTCACCGAAAGACACAAAATCAGAAACGAGAACAAACTCTTTATCACAAAACGCATGATCCCTTCTCCTTTAATTCGGAATAATCGGACACTTTCTTCTATCACAAATATAAGTCTTTTGAAACATGAATTTTATCTTGCGTATACAAGGCTTCTTTAATAGTATAGTCAAACAACGAGGTTATATATGAAATCCTTCATAAACTTCATAAAAGGATTAAAAACCACAAAAAAAACGGCACGGATGGTGCTCCTTCTCTTTTTCGTTAACTTGGCTTTTGCCATGATCCTGGCCGTGCCGATGTATCATTCCCTCAAAGATTCATTCGGAGACAGCCTCGTAGGCGAAGGCATGGCCGAAGGATTCGATATGCTGTGGTGGGAAGAGTACAGAGATCAGAGCGAGGGCCTCGCTAAGACTTTCACTCCTTCCATCATTGGAAAAGGAGCTATCCTCAACAATCTCGAGGGTCTCCTCCTGATGACTTTTTTATCGCTCCCTCCTGCGATTCTCATATTTGGCCTCATCTACATCATCTTTCGGACATTCCTGGCGGGAGGGATTCTCTCCACTATTAACACAAATGGATCTAAATTCTCATTGAAAAAATTCTTCGGAGGCGCTGGATCTTATTTCTCTCATTTTTTTCTGGTGATGCTCCTTTCGTGGGTCATGTTTTTTGGAGTGCTGGGTTTTCTTTTCCGGGGACTTGGCTCTATACGAAACAGTGTCGCGCAAAATTCATTTTCCGAAGTAACACCCTTTTATTTAGGTCTCTTTTTCAGTGTGATTCTCCTGTTTCTTCTGTTGCTCTTGCAGATGCTCTTCGATTACACAAGAATCCAAATTGTCGTCGAGCAAAGAAAAAATATTCTTTTTGCCTTCCGGGACGCGTTCAGGTTCATCTTCAAGCACTTTGGGTCGACTCTCGGGTTGTTCTATCTCCTCTTCCTTGTTAATTTTGGCGTCACCCTAATATATTTACTGCTCAAAAGTTTTATCCCTCAAAGCACAGCTATGGGTGTTATTTCTGTCTTCCTCATCCAACAATTATTCGTGTTTGCCCTCATCTTTATCCGGTGCTGGCTCTATGCCAGTGAACTCGAACTATATAAATACTGGCGTTAACCCTCCGCAAATTTGAAATCAGCGCTTGGAAAGTCTGTGTTATATTTTTTTTGGAAGTATCCCTAAATCCATGATGGCCTGACAGCTTATGCCGTTATTGAGTGATCAAATAAGCATTTTTCAATCGAATATTTTATGGATTTGCAACGTTGGGAGGAGTCTTTCCTATCACAAAGTTGTTTTTTTCTCAGATAATATTTATAATAAAATGCAATAATTAATAATACACGAATATTTTTTTGGTAGACTATGCAATCATCCGTTCCAATGTTGATTTCTGAGATGTCTGCCTCCACGGAGGCTTAATGAGAAAAGTAGTTTTCCCCATTTTATTGTTTTTTGTGCTATCAGGATTTGGATTATCTCTTACCACAGGAAGTCTTAAAGGCCGGGTTTTTGACAGTGAAGGAAAACCTCTGGCCAACGTGAAAGTTTATGTGGCGGATTCCACGAAATCCACGGAAACCGGAGCCGATGGAACATTCATCCTGGAAGACCTGATCCAGGAAGATCTGTCTATGATATTTACTCATCCTGATTACATCTCACAGGTAGTGAATTTGTCTCTCGAGGAGAACTCCGGACAGGTGATCGAGGTCTCTCTAACGCCCAAGAATCCCATTCTCATGACTATAAAAGAGGAAATCACGGTAACAGCTGAAGCGGATTCGATCATCGATGTCAGCCTTCCATCCCATCGGACCATTCTTCCCAGCAGCATGCTGATGGAGATGGGCACGGCCAACATTGCTGAATCGGTGGAAAAGATTCCCGGTGTTACGATTGTGGGAAAAGGTGGCTACTCCATGGTTCCTGCTATACGCGGTTTGGCCGAGCACAGGATCCTCCTGCTTGTGGACGGTGTCCACATCACCTCGGAGAGGCGGATCGGTGCCAGTGCTTCATTCGTTAGCCTGGGAGACATCGACCGCATCGAAGTCAACCGCGGTCCTTATTCTGTTTTTCACGGTTCAGGCGCTGTGGGGGGCATTATCAACATCATTACCAAATCCCCATCCCCTAATTCGCCTTTAAAAGGCGATTTTTATCTTAGCTACAACACCGCCAGAAATGAAAGAGCCGGTTCGGCGATGATGAGCGGCTCCTTTGGAAAATGGGGATGGATGCTCGGAGCTAACGGTAAAAAGGCTGATGACTACTCGGCCCCATCGGGCACGGTTGGATGGTCCCGTTATTCGGATTACGACCTCATGTTCAAAATCAACAGACAGAGTGGAAATAGCCAATTTTTTGCAACTCTGTTCCATTACAACGGTACCGATATCGGTAAGCCAAGCCCGACTGCCCGATTAAAGCCGAGATGGTACCCCAATGAATCCAACACTCTCTTTACCGTGGGCTACAGGCGCCAAAACATCTGGTTCCTGGATAACCTGAACGCCACTGCGTATGTTCTCGGTTCAGTCCTTGAAACCCAGAAGGATAATCTGCGCGAGGAAGACCTGAGCGTAAAAAAGAGAAATATAGCAAAAGTTGAAGGTGCGAATTTTGGCTTCAAGTTGCGTGGCGGCAAAGCATTAGGTCAGGGGCATACGCTGAATTTTGGTTTCGATTTCTTCGGCCGGGGGAACGTGAACGACCGGAACACTGCATGGATATATGATGAAGATGGGTCGGTCATCGAGCAGACGGATGAGACGTCCCTTCAGGATGCGCGAAGGAGTAATTTCGGATTATACATTGACGATAAGATCCAGCTATCCAATTCTTTAACATTCAATGTCGGCGGACGTTTTGACTTCATAAGTACAAGAAATCTGGACCTGGATGGAAACCGCATTTCGCGAAATGATGAGTTTTTTACGCTTTATGTGGGATCTGTCTTCCAAATCAATCCTAACCTATCGCTTTTGGGTAATATCGGCCGGTCCTTCCGGTTCCCCACGATAAGCGAGCTCTTCTACACAGGCCTAACGGGCCGGGGGACTGTTTTCGGTAATCCAGACCTCAATCCGGAGTATAGCCTGAACTTCGATATTGGGCTCCGGTACCTGCACGAGAAATTTTATGCCTCAATTTACGGCTTCAACAACTCGATTAGCGATATGATCCAGAAATATGGCGACACAGAAGACGAGGAATTTTATTACCGGAATTTAACACGAGGCCGCATCATAGGATTAGAGGGAGAATTATACATCACTTTAACGAAGGATGTAGAGCTTTTTATCAACTTCCACCACATGGTGGGAAAGGAAAAAGATACGGATGCAGCGCTCAACTATATTCCTCCGACGCGGTTGACATTCTGGGGAAAATATTCACCTGGAAATTTCTGGGTGGAACCGAGGATAACCCTGTCGGCAGCCGCTAAAGATCCAGGGCTATTAGAGATCCCTATCGATGGGTATGTGTTATTTGACACTATTTGCGGCTTCAAGGTCAGTAAAAGTCTGACTCTCCTGGCCATTATCCAAAATGTGCTCGACCAGACTTACCGGGCCTCGGCGGATGAATCGGGTGTGGATGCACCCGGTCGGGGAGTGGTCTTTAGGGCAAGATATTCATTCTAAGGGTTTGAGTCAGGTTCGGTTATTCTTTTACGTTTCTGGTAAGAAAATATCACGCCGAAAAAATTTCTTAAACTCTGACCCGCCATCGATCAGGATGGCTCTGATCGGGGGAAGAAAACTTCTTTCTCATATCTGGATAGCACTTTGAAATCGGATCTTATCCAGGCTCCTGAGGCTGTCAAAAATGACTTGTAAGCAGATATTATACCAAAAATGTATTTGCCCATTGTTTGCTTTTCTGATATATTCACTGAAAATGAGTGGAAAAATATCCCACAATCCAAAAGGAGGAAATCCATGAGGAAAACCACAATAATTAGCTTGATCTTTTTGTTCGGAGTGATTGGCTTTGTCGCCTGCGGGAAAAAAGCAGAGGCCCCAAAAGCGGGAACCGCGACGGCAGACGACATGCTCAGCCTTCTTCCCATGAATGCAAAAGGAGTGTTCCTCGTCAATGTCAACCAGGCCATGGGCATCGAGGCCGCTGAGAAAGCGATCAAAGAAAGCGATGACTACCAAAAATATCTGGAATTCGTCGAAAAAACAGGTGTCGATCCCCAGAAGGATATCTATTATGTCGCTGCAGCAATGGTATCGGGTTTTGGCGATGAAGAGGAAAAGGGTGTGGCCATCGTCAACATGAAATATGACAAGGAGAAGATCCTTCCTCTAATCAAAGAAAAGATGGCGGAAGAAGGGGAAGAGCTTATCGAAACTGAATACAGTGGTCTAATGATTTATAAAGTGGAGAAAGTTGCAACAGAAGAAGAAGAACAACAACAACAACAAGAAAAAGAAGAAAAAAGCCTTGAGGAAGGAGCATTTGCGTTCTTGGATAGCTCCAACATCGTTGTCGGGAATGAAGACGAAGTCAAATCCGTGATCGATATCTCACAGAAAAAAGCGGACAATATCTATAAAAACCAGGACCTGGCTGACCTTCTGGCCAAGACCAACAAAGAGGGCATCTTATGGGGTGCGATTCTCATCCCCTCAGAAGCTGTAGAAAAAGCGGCTTCAGAGAATCCCATGATGTCCAGTTTCGAAGCAGTCAAAGCCGCGACACTGCTATTTGACTACAAAAACCAGAATGTCCTGGCAGAAATAAAGCTTATGAGCGACGACGAAGAGAACAACAAAAAGATCGCAGACGCATTGAACGGTTTTAAAGCCATTGGCGGAATGGCCGCGGCGCAAAAGCCTGAACTTGGAGAATTGATCAATAAGATCGAGATCTCTTCGACGGCTGACCATGTCAAAGTCTACTGCAGCCTTCCTGAAGAGCTCCTGAACAAGCTTAAAAGCGCTATCCCGGAAGATATCGACTGATCCAAGGAATTTTTCAGGGTTTACATCTAGCGATAGAATCAGAGCTGATGTTTTCGCTCCTGTCAGATTTTTAACGCCGCCCTCCCACCCATTGATTTATTCAGAGGATGGCCCCCATTTTTCTTATTATGCGTCTGCGGATCTGTGCATGTATATCTTTTGCTCTGCTTCTTAGGCCTCGACTTTGGAGTGCCACACATTTTTATTCCCCTCGTGCTCATACAGTCCTCAACGCCCACCTTAGGTGGGTCCCCTCGGCGGTGATTTGAGAAGGCTAAATCTTCTTTATGTCGCTCAATCCATCACCTATGATTCTATATAAAACAAAGGAGGGATTTAATCCTGAAGGATGTATTCTTGCCAGGAGAAAATCAGGCAGGCTAGAGTCAGAAATACAGCGGTTATCAGGAATAAAATCAAGACAGCAAGTGCTGGCGGTGTGGGTTCCAGACGAAAGAGCAGGAACGCAAACCCTTCGTTCGTCTGTGTGGTCGGCAGCAAAGACTTCAGATAATGGACAATGGCAAATCGCTGCGTTGAGCCAGGGAAATACTGTATCACATTCTCCCAACCAAAACTGAAGATCAGTCCGAACATGATAGACCGTTTTAAAAACGCCCCGATCATCGTGAAAAACGCTGTGTAACAGATCAGGCCAAGAACTAGAACGGCCATATTTCTGAACAGGATCTTATACAGAGAAAAATTCAGCAGATCATTCACATTCAGGATCAGAAAAGAAAATATCAAGCCAAAAACAACCATCAGAGTGACCAGCGTCGTGTAAGCGGCATATTTTCCCAGGATAATTGCTGCTTTGGGGACAGGACGTGTAGTTAGATAAGTTAGAGTTTTGGCTTCCAATTCTTCAGAGCACACAGATGTCCCATAAAACAGCGCCAAAATCAGGATCAGGAACTGAAGATAGAATCCCATGATCATGTTGGAGAAAATGTAGATCCCCTCAAACCTGGTATGTCCAGCAAATATCTGAGAAAACTTGAAAATCCCGGCTAAAATCACGGGCAGAAAACTGATGAGATAAAAGACCTTCGATTTCCTTGCTCTTCTTCCCAGGGGAAAGAAGAAATGAAAAACATCCCACACAGAATTCCAAAGGTGTTTCAATGTTCCAACATTGCTCTGCGTCATACTCACTGTCCTATTAAATAATCGAAAACCGCTTGAAGATTGTCATCGGGCGATGTTATCTCAAACACTTCGATGTTGTTCTCCACAAAAAGAGAGGGTAATAGTCCGAAAAACTTGTCCCGGTTGTTGGTCTCGACCAGTACAGAATCGTCATCAGGCATAAAATTGACCTTCAAGACAAAGTCATGATGGATGAATTTGGACACGAGCTCTCGAGGACGACTGCATTTTATAGAGATGATGTGCGGATGCGTCTCGATCAGATCTCTGATATAGTGAATATCTCCCTGTGCAAATATCTTTCCCTGATGAATCAGGATGATCTTTTTGGTCATGGCTTCGATTTCAGGAAGCACATGACTTGAGACTATGATCGTTTTCCCTTCCTGCTTGTAGGATTTGATGAGCCGCATGATCTTCCTCCGGCTCAAGGGATCCAGTCCGTTTAAAGGCTCATCGAGGATAAGTATTTCGGGCTCATGGGCAATGGCTTGGGCAACCTTGATCCTCTGGCGCATCCCCCTGCTATATGATCTTATGACTCTGTCTTTATCCGGCACCAGCTCAACGATGTCCAGCGCTTTGTTGGCTTTGGCCGATATTTCAGACTCCGATAGATGATAGAGCCTCAATAACCCGGTGAGAAACTGCCAACCGGTGAGCTCATCATAGAAGGAATCCTGCTCCGGACAGAATCCGAGAGTTTTGAACAGAGCGTAGTTATTTCTCACTTTTTGACCGGAGATCCGGACAGAACCGATGTTTGGTTTTATCTGTCCCGTAATCAGTTTTAAGAATGTGGATTTTCCCGCACCATTAGGGCCTAGAAGCCCGGTGATGCCTGGTTCGATTTTAAGAGTGACATCGCTCAGGCCCAGAACATTCCCATACCAACGGGACAGATTTTGGACCTCGATAACAGGCTTCATTTGACCACCTCAACACCTCTGATCTTTTTCTTCAAAATATAGGCTCCCAAAACACAAAATCCTGCAAGGATCACGAACGATAAAAACCAGGGGATATCGTGGGGGAGTTTCTGATTAAAAAGGAAAGCTCCCGCCTGCTTCAGGTTCTCTTTAATGGAAAGAAGTGCAAAGTATTCATTCCGGAAGATCCCATAAAAGATCCCATGTAGAATATCCGAGAATATATACAAGCCGAAGATCAATATTGCGACATATCTTCTATTTTTATTCACAGCCGAAAGGAAAAGCCCATAAAAAGAAAAAAAGATCGTGACCAAGAGGGAGTAACCGATCACAGAGAATGGGAGTAATGGATAGGCGGAAAGAAACTCAAAACTCGCCGCAAAAAGCAACTTCATCAGAATGAAAACAAGGCCGGGCAAAAGAGTGACAATCAAGAGAAAAAACACGATCACTGATGCTTTTCCAAAAAAATAGTCCCTCTTGGTGATAGGCCGTGAAAAATAGAGCTGGAGAGAATTGAACTTGAGGTCATCAGAGATGAGGCCGGCTCCACAGAAAACCAGGAGCATAACCATCATAAAAAGTATATAGTCATTCGTAAAATACGCTTTAAAATAAGCAGGGTCGATGTTTAGAAAATCGGGCATCTCCCCCTCACTGATCATGAATTTGAAGTCTTCCATTCGCTCAGCGACGTAAATGCCCGCAAGAAAAAGCACGGCAGGCGTAAGGGCGAGGAAAAAAAGGAGCTTGAAAAACTTTTTCCGGAACGTCAGCTTTATTCCATATCGAGTGATGGGCGTCCAGGACAACTTCTTATACAAAAACTCGCCATCCCAGTGTGTATAGCCTTTCTCCTTAATGGTCATCAATCGACTCCCACCACCTCTGCGAACAGGTCCTCTAGCGAGGTTTGACTCTTGACAAAGTGTCTGACTTGATGCCCCCCTGCAGTCGCCACACGAAAAATCTCTTGTGGACTTTTTCCTGGAGGCATGTATACCTTTAGTATTCCGTTCTCTGTTTTTTCGACACGACACCCAATGGCTTTGAGTTTATCGACGATACTTTCCGTCTCGCCTTTGACTTTGAGCTCATAGAGACTGTAATCGAGTTGTTTCAAGGCCTGAAGGTCACCTTGATTAGCCACCTTACCCTTGTTGAGGATCAGCACATAAGAACACACGGCTTCAATATCAGAGAGGATATGTGAGGAGATCAGCACCTGAATATCCTTTTTAGATGAAATATCCATGATGAGATCGAGAATCTCTTGCCTTCCCTGCGGATCCAGACCGCTTGTGGGCTCATCGAGGAAGATGAGTTTTGGATCATGAACAAGAGCTTGAGCCAGTTTGAGGCGTTGTCTCATACCGCTTGAATATGTCTCCAGATTGCGGTACCGGCTCTCCTCTAGCCCCACATAGAAAAGGACCTCGTGTGCACGCTTCATAGCCTCTTGACGAGGCATTCCAGATAACTCGCCTAGATACGATGTAAACGCCACAGCATCGACGTTCGTGATCAAACAATCATCTTCCGGCATATAGCCCACATAACGCCGGATCATCCTCTGTTGTGTCTTCATATCATAACCGAGGACGCGGCCCTCTCCCCTCTCCGGTTTAAGAAAACCCAGGAGGATGCGGAGGAGTGTACTTTTTCCCGCTCCGTTGGGTCCCAAAAGTCCGATGGCCCCAAACGGCAGGGAAAGATCCACTCCCTCAAGGGCCTTGAGCTTACCGTAGCTGAAATGCAGGTCCTTTATTTCAACACTCATAATTTTCCTGGACTATTCATATACGAATATTCGCCTTAAAAAGTTCAACAGCGGGTGTCCCATCTCCAAAAACTAGAGCGCGGTAGGCCTTCTCCACACGGTCCCAATTCTCTTCCCTGTCCAGCGCCCAATATCTCCCTATGACAGTGACCACTCTTCCCAATGACAGAAACTCGCACTTTTTCTCGACTTTATCCACGTAGATCGAGCCGCTCTCCGGCTTTTCTCCTCTTCTCCCGATTAGAGAGTGTACATACACCTCTGTCACACCCATGTTCTTGGCCATCTGGAGAAGCGCAAAGAGATGGTCGATCGTCCCGTGTGAGCTGTAAAAGGACACGATCCCCAGAAGATGGAGAGGACGATTTTTGTCCAGGGCGTTTTGTATGGCCCATCGAAAGGCTGGATTTTGGAAAAAACTCCCATCTTCAATGGATTTATCGATTCTGACTCTATCGAGCAGAATACGCCTTCCGGCCCCCAGATGGAGATGTCCGGCTTCAGAATTTCCCACGGTATTCGCAGGCATGCCAACAGCTTCACCGGAAGCTTCGAGTGTGGAATGAGGAAACTGTGCCCAAATCCTATCATAATTTGGGGTGTTGGCTTCTACGATCAAATTGCCAAATGTGTCTTCTTTTTTCCCCCATCCATCCAAAATGAGGAAAAGAAGTTTCTGGTTCCCGCTTTTGCTGTGAATTGGTGTTTCGATCAGTGATTGGCCAGTCATTTCGAGCGGCTTCTCCAGACCCAATAATTCTAGTAGAGTGGGCGCAACATCGCTCAACTCCCCATGCTCCTTCAAATCTAAGCTTTTCGGATCTTCCAGAGTGAAATCCGCGAGCATCAACGGGACAGGATTTTTTGTATGGCCCGTGTTAACTGTTCCATCCGCATACTGCCATTCTTCAACTGTTCCGTGGTCTGCAGTCACAACCACCGTAACGCCCCGCACACGGCTCTCATCCAATAGCCGCGCAAGCTGCTGATCCACGACCTCCACAGCTTGCAGCACTGCACGTTTATCCTCGATGTGGCCCAATACATCCACATTGGCAAGATTCCCCACGACAACATGGACGGTTGGATCATCCAGCTGAGCTACTATGGATTCAGTGACTTTTTCAGCACTCATCTCTGGAGTCAAGGCGTATGAATCAACTCCTTCCGGGGATGGGACTATGATCCTTTTCTCCCCGGGAAAGGGTTTTTCATTTTTGCCATTCATGAAATAACCCACATGGATCGCCTTTTCGGATTCTGCGACCTTAACAAGGGACAATCCCTTTTTGGTCACCACCTCTGCAAAAGTGTTTTTCACCTCTCTCTCTGGCGGGAATGCAACTCGGACATCAAGTGAAGACGCATACTCGATCATAGTCACAAAATCGAGGTCTAAGTCTCTCTTGACTTCGAATTTGTCAAAATCTTTTTCTGTGAAACTCTCCGTGATCTGTATTTCCCTCTCGCCGCGGATATCATAAAAAATAACAGAATCTCCCTGTTGAATTCGACCTATGGGTATTAGAGAGGCATCAACCGCTACTATGGGTTCGAGTTCTTCATCCTCCTGACCCGAGCAGTAAGCCTCTCTTATAGCCTTGACCAGGGGTGAATCCGCCCTGTCATTTTTTTCCTTGCTCATTTAGACTCCTCACAATAAGCCCATACTATAGATATCATCTCATTTGATGTCAACTCTCTGAATTATTCATAAAATCTGCTGCCAAATTTATTTCAAAAAACAACTATTATCTTAGTGGCAGCATCTTTTACCCTTCGGGCGAACCGATTTCACAGCATCAGCTTCGTCGTAACTCATTCACAGTAGTTTACTACAGCTTCATGAGCCACTTCCTTGCCGCTACTGCAACCTCGGTCCGTGAATAATCCATCTTTCTCCTGAATTATTCATAAAAGTGAGGTGGGTTGGCCTTGACGAAAAAGGGATTGCTTATTAAAGTAATCACATGCACAAAAATTCATCTGGTGTGAGACATAGTCAAATCTTGATTGCTAGTGGCAAGATAAACTGAAAAAACAAAAGGCCAGATGGGTTCGAGAGGAGGATTCATGAAAAAACTATTCAGCACTTTTTTCATTGTTGTATTTATTCTATCTTGTGCGGTTCCGATACCCGCAACAGATACCCGGCCGATCACTTTTGATGATTTTATTCGGATCAAAAGGATCAGCGATCCACAGATATCTCCTCCTGGTGATAAAATCGCTTTTGTCATCACCACAATGGACAAAGAAACAAACACGAGTAACAGTGACATCTGGATCCAGCCCGCCAAGGGAGGGAATCCATGGCAACTCACATCGAGCCCCAAAGCCGACTTCAATCCCCGATGGTCGCCCGACGGGAAAAAAATCGCATTTATATCGACTCGGAAAGGAATCCCACAGGTTTGGATGATCGATTCCAGAGGAGGAGAAGCATACCCCCTGACGGATATCTCCACCGGAGCTTCGGGGGTGATGTGGTCTCCTGCAGGAGATCAACTTGCCTTTGTCTCCTCTGTTTATCCAGGCTGCGCAGATGATGAGTGCAACCGCAAAAGAAATGAGGAAAAGAAAAAGGGCTTGGTGAAAGCCCAAGTTTTTGATGAGCTTCTCTTCCGGCACTGGAATGCCTGGAGAGACGGCACTCGGAGTCATGTCTTTGTCACTCCAGCTGATGGAGGAAAGGCACGCGATCTCTCCCCCGGAGATTTTGATGTACCGCCAATATCACTTGGCAGCGGCAATGATTACGCCTTTTCCCCTGATGGGAAAGAGATGTGTTTTGTTCGGAATGTAGACCCGGAGCTGAAACTCGGGTTGGGAACGAACAACGACCTTTTTATCTCTTCCATCGAGGGCGGAGATATTATAAAGATCACAGAGAACAGGGCCAACGACAATTCTCCCCATTACTCACCCGACGGGCAGCACATCGCATACAGGGCCATGCACAGGCCTGGATTCGAAGCAGATAGGTACTGCCTTATGCTCTATGACCGAAAAACAAAACATATCGCAAACCTTACAGAAAAGCTCGATGCTTCAGTGGCAGAAATCATTTGGTCACACGACGGCTCAAATATCTATATCACATTCGGTGAAAAGGGCCGCACAGTTCTAGCCCGTGTCTCCATCGATGGGCAAGATGTGAAAAGAATCTTTGACGGGCACACTATCAGTTCGCTCCAACTCTCTCCCGAAGGAAGAAGTGTTGTTTTCCTCAAACAGGGGATCCACTCCCCCTCTGAACTGTACTCGTTCGATCTCGCTTCAAAGACACTCACACGACTCACCGACACGAATGGCCTGCTATTGGCAGAGCTCGTTATGAATCCCGCCGAAGAATTTTGGTTCGATGGAGCAGATGGTGATAAAGTCCATGGGTATCTTCTCAAGCCGCCCCTGTTTAATCCTGGCAAAAGATATCCTCTAATTATACTCATCCACGGAGGCCCGCAGGGAGCTTGGCTCGATAATTTTCATTACCGCTGGAATGCCCAGATGTTCGCTTCGCCAGGGTATATCGTAGCGATGATCAACTTTCATGGAAGCACGGGCTACGGACAGAAATTTACAGACTCCATTTCAGGCGATTGGGGAGGAAGGCCGTATGAAGATATCATGCTCGGTCTGGACTATCTTCTCTCTCACTACGATTTCATCGATAAGGATAGAGCGGGAGCCGCTGGAGGCTCCTACGGTGGGTACATGGTCAACTGGATAGAAGGCCACACCAACAGATTTAGCTGTCTCATTTCCCATGCGGGTGTGTTTGACCTGCGGTCCATGTTTGGGGGGACCGAAGAGCTATGGTTCCCTGAATGGGAATTCCGAGGGACCCCCTGGACAAATCCAGACCAGTATAAAAAATGGTCCCCCAGTTTCTACGTCGAAAATTTCCGAACACCATGTCTTGTCATTCACGGCCAGTATGATTTTCGACTGCCTGTAACGCAGGGATTCCAATTTTTTACCGCACTCCAGCGTAAACATGTGCCCTCAAAGCTGCTTTACTATCCCGATGAAGGCCACTTTGTCATTAAGCCACAGAATGCCCAGCTCTGGTGGAAAACCGTTCATGAATGGTTTGCGGAATACTTAAAACAGTGACTCGGTCAGAAATCAAGATGAAGGAGTGAAAAAGGATCGACACGATTTCTCCGGATCTTCACTCCCCAATGGAGATGAGGACCGGTAACCCTGCCCGTGGCTCCGATCTCCCCAATTATTGAGCCCTTCTCGACTTGATCCCCTCGTTTTACTCTAAACTTTGATAAGTGAAGATAGAGAGTGAAGACGCCAAGCCCATGATCTATGATCACGGTATTCCCCGCATAATAGAGGTGGGAGACCAGGACAACTCTCCCCGAATTTGAGGCAACCACAGGCGCCCCATAAGGGGAGGAAATATCCACGCCACTGTGAGGAGAACGCGGTTGGTTATTAAAAATCCGCCGTTCTCCAAAATTCGGCACGACTTCACCAGTGGAGGGAACGATAAATGGACCTTCTCCCAGCCATCGGGAAGTAAATATACCATAAATCTCATTAAGGAGTTCGGATTCCTCACGGATTCTAGTAAGAACTTCAGAAGGTGGAGTGACATATTTTTCGTTGACCCACAGTTTCTTGACAGGATATTCCTTAGCGACAACGAGGATTTCCTTGACTACTTTTTCGTGATGGCCATCTGTATAGACTAGTGTAAAAACTATCGGATAAGAGCCGGGTTTCAAACCGAGATCAAGACCGATGAGAGCTAAGTACTCCCCTGGACTCTGACCAGATCCCAGCGTGTATTTTTCCGCTGCAAACCGGGCCTGAATACTCTTGACAGGAGAACTCGTACAGACACTGACTCTTACTACTTCTCCAGGATGGAGAGCTCGAAAATCAAGGCCAACCTCAATTTTCGAGGACTTCGTTTGGTCCTGTTGAGTTTCACAGAAAATCCACGAACACACTAGAGACAAAACACACACTGTGACAAATAGGATTTTTCTCATTGAATCCAGTTTACGTGCCTGGCGTTCGAAAGTTATGCCTGCTTCCGGAGAATCTTTCCCGGAAGGAGCCCGGAGTGCTCACTATTATTTATAACCACCTGACCATTCACGATAACGTAATCGATCCCCTCAGAGTATTGATGGGGATCCTTAAACGTAGCTTTATCGATCACTCTCTTTTCATCGAATATTACAATGTCTGCGAAGTAGTCTCTTTGGAGAGCCCCTCTGAGTGCAAAGCCGAAATTTTTAGCCGGAACAGAAGTTATCTTTTTCAGCATCTCCGCCATGGGAAGAATTTGCTCCTCCCGAATGTATTTCCCTAACACTCGAGGAAAGGTGCCATAACTCCGGGGATGGGGTTTCCCCTTACCCAGAGGGCCATAGGGAGCAAGGGCCGATCCATCACAGCCCACCCCAACCAAAGGATGAGCAAGGATTCTCTTCAAGTTATCCTCATTCATCATGAAGATCACCTGACCTGCCCTGTTTTCCTCTTCTATCAACAGATCTCTCAGGAACTCAAAGACATCTTTTCCTGTTTCCTGTGTTGCTTCAAGAATGGTTTTTCCTTCGAAGATTTTGTTTTCCTCTGTAAAAACAGATGAGATCACAACCTTGTCCCAAGATCCCAGTTTCTTCTCTCTTTCTACAAGAAAAGCGCGGAATTTACTTTCCAAAGTCGGATCTTTCAGCCGTGCTAAAAACTCATCCGTCGTACCCTGCTTTGACCAAAGAGGAAAATTCATGCTGCTGAGACCAGTGGCGCCTGCAATGTAGGAATAGCGGTCGCAAAATATGGGGATGCCTTCATTTTGGGCCGCCTCCAATTTGGCAAGCGCATCGTCGATCTTTTGCCAGTTGCGTGAATAGGCGATTTTAAAATGGGAAATTTGAAGCCTTATTCCAGTCTTCCTGGAAACATCGATGGTCTCGTCCATAGCCTCGAGCAGTTGATCGCTTTCATCACGCATGTGCGTGCTGTACAAGCCTCCATTCTGAGCAGCTACTCTGCACAGTTCAACGATCTCGTCCTGTTGGGCATAACTTCCCGGCGCATATTCAAGGCCGGTGGAGAGTCCCAATGCTCCATTCTGGATGTTTTCTGCCACAATAGACGTCATCTTCTCCAATTCCTCAGCCTTAGGGGGTCTGTCATTGAAGCCCAAAGCAAATCCTCTGATCGTCCCTTGGCCGACGAATGTCGAGTAATTGAGAGCCATTCCCTTCTCTTCAAGTTTAGAAAAGAAACCTTTGATATCCCTCCATGTCATATCAACGTCATACGTTTCTTTCATTACATCTCTGTACTCATCATACATCTCATCAGCAACTGGAAATGGAGAGCTGCCGCAGTTCCCGCTGACCAGAGTTGTGATCCCTTGACGGATCGAGCTTTCCGCTTTGGGATTGACCAGAAGTTCGATCGACGTGTGATCGTGTGCATCTATAAATCCGGGACAAACGACAAGTCCTCTTGCGTCGATGACTGATTGTCCTTTGGCCGCAGAGATTTTTCCTATTTTTGCAATTTTCTGACCGGTGATTCCGATATCTGCAGAGATCGCTTCATTGCCGAGTCCATCAAAAACACGTCCATTTTTGATAACCAGGTCATATTCATTTTTCGAAGAACAACCTTTTAGTAATATCCCACAACCACCTAAACTTGCAGCCGTAGCATAACGGGAAGTTTTTTTAAGAAAATCTCGCCGTGAGATTGATTTTTTCATCGTTTTCCTCGTAGTGAAGATTTACTCGTCAATATATATAAATCACAAAAGCTTGTCCAATGAAATAATATTAAATGGTTCATCGCAACAATAAATACCTTAAGGGATAGAATAAAAAGAGATGTTTTCGCTCCAGTCAGATTTTTAACGCCATTCCCTCATCACCTTCTCGGCGTCTGCGGATCTGCGCACGTTTACCTTTATTCTGCCTCTAAGGCCTCGATTTTTAGGTGCTACACATCTTTATTCCTCTCGTGCTCATACAGTCCTCGACACCCGACTTCATCGGATTCCCTCGTCGGTAATTCGCGGAAGGCTAAATCTGACGATGTCG
>CAZXJE010000010.1:0-23011 GCA_964640835.1 uncultured Eubacteriales bacterium | reverse complement strand
AAGTAGAGAAGATACTTGCCGTCATGAGTCACCTCAGCATCCGACAAGTGGGAAGAATGAATGGTCAAACGGGCTTTACGTTCTGTTAGCCCATCCCAATCTATCTCCACAGGCTCTATTTTTTCATCCTCCGCCTCCTTCTTTTCTTTCTCTTTTTTCTCGTCCTTCTCTTTATCGTCTTTTTTGGCCTCTTCCCGGGCCTCTTTGTAGAGCTCGTATTCTTCTTTGCTCATCCGGTATTCATCAAACGCTTTTTTTGTGAAAAACAGGCCAAAAATATCCAGCTCGGTGGGGCCTGATTTCGCAACACTGTGCATCCCGCTCTTGTTGGATGCCCAGATCATCATTTTCCCCTTTTGCACCCACTGCGGGGAGGCATCGAAAAATCCACTTTTTGTGAGGTTGAAAACTTTTCCCTTTCCCTCGGAGCTGATGAGTCCTACCTCGTTATACCAGTATTCTTCAAGCTGGAAGTGCAGGAGGAACCACTTGCCATCAGGGCTCCATTCGAAGTGCTGGTCACCATCCAAGTAGGAAAAATTCTGGCTGCCGTCCATAATGGTGCGCGTTTCTTTGGACTCGAGATTGATCACTTTGAGACGCGTCCGATCCTCTATGTAAGCGATCTCTTTGCCATCAGGAGAGAAAGCGGGCTGGAAGGTTTCTTCTGCACTCTCCAACACCGGTTTTTCCTCCAACACTGTCGAATTCATGAAATACTTCTCATCTTTTTTTCTCAGAGAGGTTATATAGATGTTCCAGCTGTTGTTACGCTCACTGGCGTAAACGATGGATTTACCATCTGGGCTGTAATCGATATAGCGTTCCTGTTCCGGTGTGTTTGTGATGCGTTTGGTCATAGAACCATCAACGGAAGTCACAAAAACCTCACCACGGAAGATAATAGCCAGTTCCTTTCCGCTCGGAGATAAGGCCATCTCTGTAACCTCCCCATTGACCATTTTAAAGCTTGTTGGGTTGGTTAAATTGTCGGAGAGGATCTGAATCGAGACTTTCTTCTCGTCGTTTCCTTCGTTCTGAGTATAGATCTTCCCGTGATGGCTGTAGCAGAGTGTTCCGTCTCTTGACAAAGACAGGTATCGGACGGGATGAAAATCAAATTTGGAGATTTGGGTGGACTGGTCTGGATTCGACACCGAAGATTTAAAGACATTCATGGTACCATTCTGTTCGGAGAGGTAATAAAAGTCGTCGCCATTCGGGGCAAAAACAGGATCCCGGTCCTCACCAACAAAGCTTGACAGTTGGCGGAAAGAGTTACTCTCTTTTTCATAAAGCCAGATATCTCGAGTGATGGAAGATGTGTGGTGTTTCCGGAATGGATCTTCAAAACCTTTGGTGTCCTCAAAGAGCATCCGGCTGCCGTCGCTGTTAAGACTCACTTGTAATGCCGGTGTGGTTAATATCTGAATAGGGCGTCCGCCTTTTGTGCTCACGCTGTAGAGCTCGGGAAGACTTCCTGAGGGAAACTGCATATTCTGAGGACTGTCCAGACGGGCCGAACTGAACAGAACAGAAGCATTATCGGAAGAAAAAGAATACGGCATATCGTCAGAGGAGTGGAAGGTGAGCCGCTGAGGCGTTCCTCCATCTCTGGGTATGAGGAATACATCAAAATTGCCATATCTGTTGGAAGCAAAGGCAATGTGCTGGCCATCGTTCGACCACACAGGTTGAAAATCATAAGCCGGATGCATGGTCAGTGGCAGAGCACGCCCACCGGTGCTATCAACTTTGTACAAGTTTCCTTGGTAGCTGAACACGATGTTCTGTCCGTCAGGAGATATAATCGGATACCGCATCCATAGGGCTTCCTGAGCTTTTAAGCTCCCAGAATTTAAAACTAATAAAACTGCAATAGAAAATAAAAACAATCTCCAATTTTTCATCATTCGCTTCCTTTCATATCTTATCTCATATTTTGTGTCTTGCTATTAATTCTTTTGTTTTTCATGTCCTATTTAATCTTTTTTATATTAACATTTAATGTTTGTATTTTATATCTATGTACGTCAAAAACTCAGATAAGTTGTCCTGGAGGTGTCTCCTATTTCTCCGCTTCCAGTGCGCGGCTGAGAAACTTGAAGGCAACAGAAAGCAAAAGCCCTGCAACTCCACAGCCATACCAGAGCACTGCAGGTCCATACGTGCCGTAGACTGCTGTTCCGATCATGGGTCCGAAAATAATCGACAGAGAAAAAGAAAACGTAAATAAACCCATGTATCTGCCTTGGCTTCCTGGACCAGCTCGGATTGCTATCAGAGAGCCCAAAAGCGGCATGCTCAGCATCTCGCCAGTCGTCCACACTGCGACAGTCAGTGCAGCAAAAGGAAAGCTACGGCCGAGCGGCATTAAGGCAAAGCCCAAACCTGTTAAGAGAAAGGATATGGCAATGAAGCGTGTCAGAGATCGTTTCCCGATCCAATGAATGAGGAGCATTTCAAGAGCTACGATCATCAACGTGTTGATTATGATAAGCTGCCCGATACGATTCTCAGCCAAACCATAGACCTCTCGCATGTACAGAGGAAAAGTTGCAATAAGCTGGAAAAAGATAGCGCCCCAGATGACAATAATGGGAAGTAACAGGAGAAAAGGGATATCACGCCATGGAGAACGTCCGCTGGGAGTTTGCTCTCCAGATACAACGCGAAGGTGCTCTTCAGGCTTTTTCCAGACCAGGATAAACACGAAAAATGCTGCCAGGCACGTGAGGCCATCAACCCAGAAGAGAAGAACATAATTTCGGAGGGCCAGCATGCCGCCCACTGCGGGACCGATCGTAGCACCGATGTTGTTTGCTAACCTGTTAAGAGCGAATCCTTTGGTCGTGACTTCAGGTGGACAAAGGCGAGCCATAGACGTCGCGTTCGCTGGAAACATCAAGCCTGACGCCACAGACAGGAAAAAAATCATGACGTAGATACTCCATAGAGAATGGAGCTGACCGAGAGAAATGTAGAATCCTCCGCAGAGAAAGAGACTGAGTTTCTGGACATTGGTCGAAC
The DNA here is from genome assembly GCA_964640835.1 of uncultured Eubacteriales bacterium. Taxonomy (GTDB): domain Bacteria; phylum Acidobacteriota; class Aminicenantia; order Aminicenantales; family Aminicenantaceae; genus WTAW01. The sequence continues at coordinate 19,981 of CAZXJE010000010.1, read as the reverse complement.
CAATCCGATCAGACAACCACCCGCCCAGATAGGAGCCGGCGAGGGATCCAAGCCCAAAAAAACTGAGTGCCCGTCCAGCCTGGGTGACAGAAAACCCTAGCTGGCGTGTAAGGTAAAGACTGAGGAAAAAAAGAACCATCATGCCAGACGCGTTGACAAGCAGCACAGCAAACAGAATCCAAGACTGGGAGGGGAGACCTGTATATGCTTGGCGGTAGAGCCTTACTATCCCTTTAAACATGGTTATTTAGCTCTCCATAATATCCGAAGAGTGCAGAAAAATCGAATTCTTAATGAAAAAGGAAAGCATTTCTAAATCCGTGATGGACGATAGGAAAAGACTAAGACTCTTCCGAATCCCCTTCTAATTTGACATCCGGAGGCCGTGTGGCTGCCACCTCGTCGATCTCAAAGTACTCAGCGTGTTTAAATTGAAAAAGTGAGGCAATAATGTTGGAGGGAAAGATCTCAATACGGGTGTTAAGGTCTCTCACGTTTCCGTTGTAGAAGCGGCGGGATGCCTGGATCCGGTCTTCTGTATTGGATAACTCTTTTTGCAGTTCAAGAAAATTCTGGCTTGCCTTTAATTCGGGGTATCCCTCTGAGAGAGCAAAAAGATGTCCAAGGGCATTCACCAAAACATTCTCGTCTGCAGCCTGGTGAGAAGGAGAACCGGATGACTCGACAGCGCGGCTGCGGGCTTCGGTCACTTCCTTCAACACATCTTTCTCATGAGCAGCATATGCCTTGACGGTTTCAACCAGATTGGGGATAAGATCATACCGTCTTCTCAGCTCTGTCTCGATCCCAGACCAGGAATCCTTCATATGTTGACGCAACCGGACGAGTGAGTTGTAGATGCTGACCATCCATATAACGGTTATCAGTATAAATCCTAAGAGTATGAGCATTCCTTCCATTTTTCCTCCTCAATTCAACTTGCGTGTGGTTTATATATTCTCTAACTGTTGCTTCTTCACATATTCCGGCAGGCGGCTCAATGTGCCCTGAATTAACGTAAAGGCATCATCGAAATCCCGTTCGTTAAAGCGTTTGTTTCGCCATACCATGATCTCTTTGACATCGAACTGAATGTGAAACTTTGGAGCTTCAAGCAGATATTCTATCATCCTTTGATGGAGGATGTCGTACGCCCATCGCTTATCTTGAGCCTTGACGAAAAACTGCCGGCTAAATTCAGCCGATTCGAAATCGATGTCATCATACCCAAAAAAATTTGTCACCCTGTCGAATATGTTTTCGGGTCTAAGATACAGGGGCTTGAGTGGTAGAGGACTCTGAATGACAATCGTGGAAAAGTTATGAACTCTTCTGGACTTGCCATGCCCTGTTACGTAGTGATAGTCAAAGGCCGTGATATCTCTTCCGTCTCGATTGCCATTCATGATGTTGTATGCGTAACGGCTATGTCCTCTCCGCAAGCACTTGAATTGGGGATAATGGTCTTGCCTCCTTTTATCTTTATCGGGAGAGAAAGTCCAACCCTGAGATTTGGCGTATGCTTCGATTTTTTTTCGCCGCTGCACCGCAAGTGTGTGGATGATAAGGATAACGACTGCAGCAATCCCAGCATAGAAAAAAATGATCATAGCCTTCATATCTTGACTCTCATAAGTTTTACATTCCAATCTGTGAGTTTATTCAGTTCAAACCTCTGCTTTTCCAGAGACTGATATATCTAGAAAGCTTTTACCGATAATACCAGAAAATGGACAAGTATTTAAAATGCTATGTTGTGCCCGGTTCTTTACGACATGTTTCACATGTAAACAATCCTTACAACGAAAGAACTCTAATCCGCAGAGAATCATCTGTAGCACTCCTTGGCACAATTATTGCATTTGAATTATTTTCATATAACGGGTATCTATTCTCTGAAGATAGTAAGATTTATTCAAGAGAGATTCACCAGAGGCGAGAGTATGCACGACTTCCTGGAGGACACAAATGTTTAAAAATCATCTTTTAATCGCATGGAGAAATTTAAGGAGACACAAAGGATTTTCATTTATCAATATCTCCGGACTCGGCATCGGTATTGCCTGTTGTATCCTAATTTTCCTCTATATCAACGATGAATTGAGCTATGACAAGTATCACAAAAATGCAGCCCGGATCTTCAGGGGGATCTCTTATAGCACGATCGGAGGCGAAACACGGGTATTCGCCCGCATGCCATCGGCGCTCGCCCCGGAATTGGAGGCCGCCCTGCCCGAGATCGAATCCTCTGCCAGGATTTTTGATTTCGGCATTATCCGTTTTAAGCACGGCGACAAAAATTTTGAAATTCCGGATTTTTATGGAGCAGATCCAAGTTTTTTTACCATCTTTTCCCATGATTTTATCGCGGGTGATCCACAGAGTGCCCTCCAAAATCCTGAAGCCATCGTAATCACAGAAGACACAGCGATTCAAATTTTTGGAAATGTCCAGGTTCTGGGACAATCCATATCAATTCCCTTCGGGCAGGGAAATCGGGATCTAAATGTCGCGGGTGTTATCAAGAATGTGCCCCGTAATTCTCATTTTCAATTTAATATCATTCTGTCCATTAACACCTTCAGGCAGAGGGATAACGATCAACCCGCCGGCCCCGATTTTTTGAACGACCCCATCTATTTTAATCCTTTCACCTTTATTCTGCTTTCTGAGAGTGCGGACCCAAGGGAAGTGGAAGACAAAATCGCGGCTGTCGTGGAGGAAAAGTGGGGCGAATTGTATAGGCAGCAAGGAATCACCAGGAGATATCCGCTCCAGGCCCTGACAGATATCCATATCAAATCGAATTTTGAAGCGGAGATCGCCCAGCAAGGGGATATTCAATATGTCTACATCTTCTCTGCTGTCGCTATGATGGTCTTATTCATAGCCTGCTTCAATTTTATCAACCTCTCTACAGCCAGGTCGGTTGAACGAGCCAAAGAAGTCGGGCTGAGAAAAATGTTTGGCGCGCACAGACATCAGCTTATCAAGCAGTTTCTCAGTGAATCGAGTCTTCTGACCCTATTTGGGACGTTTATCGGGATTTTGATCATTGCTGTCTCTCTTCCCGCCTTCAATGAACTTTCGGGAAAAGAATTCAACTTACAACATCTGGTCAGTGCCCCCACTGTTATTGTGTTACTCATAATCATTGTCATAACAGGATTTATTGCGGGCAGTTTTCCGGCTTTTGTGCTTTCGACTTTTCAGCCTGTAAAAACTCTCAGAGGAAAATTGGGGCCTGCTAAACAGAGCGGAATGTTCCGAAAAATCCTGGTTGTATTTCAATTTTCTATTTCGATATTTATGATTATGGGGCTTATTGTCATTCTGCAGCAACTCGATTATATCAAGAACAAAGATCTGGGTTTTGACAGGGACCATCTCGTGATCATCAGAGGCGGTGGGCAGGAAAACGATGCTCTCCGGGATAATATTTTGAGGGACTCTCATGTCATCTCCGTATCTCTACCCATCAGTATTCCTGGAGATTATACAGGTGACCAGTCCTACTATTTGCCAGGGACTGATCCGGCTTCGTCGGTGAGAGCATCTTTTTTTATCATTGATTTCGAATTCGTTAAAACATTCGGCATGGAGGTCCTCTGGGGAAGAGATTTCTCAAAGGAATATTCCACGGATGTCAACGATGCGGTTATCCTGAACGAAACATTTGTCCGCCAACTCGGAATGGATTCAGCTATAATTGGAAAACAGCTTATCGATGCGTCCGATTCCAAATACCGCCCGACTGTCATCGGCGTGATCAAAGATTTCCATCATCGAAACCTGAAGCTCAGAATAAACCCAATGATACTGTCCGTTCGTCCACAACGATTTGCGTTCGTTGCTGCACGAATAATCCCACAGAATGTCTCCGCGACTCTGAAGCACATAGAAACTGCCTGGAAAGAGCAGTTCCCGGATCGTGAATTCAACCACTATTTTGTGGACGATAATTATCGTCAGCGATACCCCGAAGAGGACAAAATGCAGGATATTTATCTCACATTCGGCTTTTTGGCCATTTTTATCGCCTGTTTAGGCCTTTATGGCTTGGCCTCTTTCGCTACAGAGCAGAGAGCCAAAGAGATCGGAATCCGCAAGGTGCTGGGAGCCACAGTCTCCAATATCACTTTTTATCTGTCCAAAGATTTCTTAAAGCTGGTCTTACTGGCCAACATCATTGCCTGGCCGTTAGGATTCTATATGATGAATAACTGGTTGGACAACTTTGCATACCGCATCGGAATCGAGTGGTGGGTGTTCGTAGCTTCTGGGCTACTTGCTCAACTCATCGCTATTATGACAGTCAGCCACCAAGCGCTCAAATCAGCCTTATCCAATCCCGCGGACACTTTAAAGTATGAGTAATTCCTAACATTCTTTGGACTCCTCATCCTTAAACCTCCGACCAATTTTCATGATATCATTTGGACGTATTATTTGTTATGATAATCGAAAAATTAAAGAGAGGAGGACTTGGATGAGAAACAGCACTAAGTTTTTGTTTCCTCGACTTATTTGTTTTGTGCTTATTACTTTGCTTTTAGTGTTAGTCACTCCGCTAGCTAAAGCACAACAAAAGGTCACATCCCCGGAAGATTTTTTTGGATTTCAGCTTGGTAGTGACAGGAATATGGCACGCTGGGACAAGATCGTTGACTATTACTATTTACTCGAGAAAGAAAGCGATAAGCTCAAGGTCATTAACATGGGACCCTCGACAGAGGGCAATCCCTTCCTGGTCGTCATTGTATCCTCAGCGGATAACCTGGCTAATCTAAGCCGCTTGCAAGAAGTGAACGCCAAAATCAGCAACCCGAAAGGCATCATAGAATCGGAGATAAAAGAACTTGTCCAGGAGGGGAAAGCTGTCATTTGCCAGTCCATGAGCCTTCATGCCATAGAGATCGGCGGTACACAGATGGCGCCTGAATTGACTTATGACTTAATCACTCGCATGGATGAAGAGACCCAGCGGATCCTGAACAATGTGGTCTTCTTTTTAATCCCAAGCTTCAATCCGGATGGACAGATCATGGTCACGGATTGGTACCGTAAGACTCTTGGCACAGAGTACGAGGGTGTAGGCCTCCCGTGGCTGTATCATAAATACGTCGGTCACGACAACAACCGTGACGGCGATTATCTCAATATGATCGAGTCTGTGTATGCAGCCAAGATCATGTACCGGGACTGGATTCCCCAAGCCTATATCGACCATCACCAAATGGGAAGTTATGGGGCGCGATTTTATGTCCCACCTTACAGCGAACCCATTCGTCCGTATGCCGATCCTCTGATTTGGCGGGAACACAGTTGGTATGGAGCACACATCGCCTACAAACTCGAGGAGGCAGGTAAAGCAGGTATCCTCAATGCTGCCCAATACCCCGGCTGGGGTCATTTCGGATGGCACTGGATCACACCCTTCCACAATATTGCAGGTATGCTCACAGAATCAGCCAGCTCCAGTTTAGCGACGCCCCTCTTTATTCATCCCGATCAGCTCAGAGGAGGTGCCAGGCAATTCCCGGAATATGAAGCCCAAACCACGTTCCCGAATCCCTGGCCAGGAGGATGGTGGAGACTCCGAGACATCGTCGAACAGAAATATATTGCAGCATGGGCTCTTTTGGACCTGGCGGCAAGGAACAAAGAGACCGTCCTCTGGAATGCATACCTAAAAGCCAAGCGGCAAACGGAAAGGGGTGCGACAGGCACACCTAAAGCATATGTGATCCCAACAACTCAGCATGATCCTCTGACTGCAATAAAGATGGTGAACACGCTGATGCTATCAGGAATCGAGATCAAACAGGCGCAGAAAGAATTTATGGCCGGGGGAAAGATCTATCCTGAAGGGTCATTCATCATTTCTTTGGCACAGCCTAAAATGGGATTGATCAGAAACCTGTTGGGACAAACACGCTATACCGATAACGCATGGACCAGGGATAAAGACGGTGCTCCGCTGCGACCCTACGATTTGGCGACGCACAATATGAATGAGTTCATGGGTGTTTGTGTTGATCCGATAAATGTGGTAGTTGACGGCGACTTCCCGATTCTCACCTTGGGTGTTCTGACTATAGGAGAGGTTGAATCAGGCGATGCGGGTTACAGCCTTGATGGCAGGCTGAACGCCAGCTTCAAGGCCGTTAATCTACTTCTGGATAAAGGAGTGAAAGTTCAACGGATCGATAAGGCGGGATCGGAGTTGTTGCCTGGAGATTTTGTGGTCTCTAAGAGTCCGGAAGCTGTACTCCAAGATGTGGCCACGCAGACAGGCGTGAATTTTGCAGCGCTGAATGGTAAGTTGGATTTCAAAATCCATAATGTCAAGCGAATGCGCACGGGAATGTATCAGCGCTACATGGGGGGCAACATGGATGAGGGGTGGACACGGTTTGTGCTAGAGCAGTTTTCGTTCCCATACACATCGATCATGGACGATGAGATCAAAAAAGGGAATCTCAACGAGAAGTATGACGTCATAATTCTTCCGGACGATTCCACAGCCATGATTACGGGCGAACGACAAAGAGAGTCGGAATACCGCCGTCCCCGGACGAGCTATCCTCCAGAATATCGAAGCGGTATCGGTGAAGAGGGTGTAAAAGCACTCAAAGCCTTCATCGAGAAAGGGGGTACACTCGTTACCTTCGGGGGCTCCTGCGGCTTTGCGATCGAGAAGTTTTCGTTAAACGTTCGTAATGTGGTGGCAAACATGAGCTCGAAAGAGTTCTTCTGTCCTGGTTCAACGCTCAAAGTGACATTCGATAACAATCATCCGTTAGCTTATGGAATGCCTTCTGAGGGACTGGTTCTTTTCAGGTCGAGCCCTACATTCGCTATCAGCCCAAGTCAACACAATGAACGGTACGAAACCGTTGTCCGTTATATTGACAAGGATATCCTCCGAAGCGGTTGGCTAATCGGTGAAAAACATCTCTCCAAAAAAGCAGCTATGGTCTCTGCTCAACTGGGCAAAGGCCAGGTGGTACTTATCGGTTTTCGACCACAACACCGAAGTCAAACCCACGGCACATACAAATTGCTCTTTAACTCTTTAATCCGCTGAGATTTTTTTATGAAAGCGGGGAGAGGACTTCTTACTGATAGGTGTGAGACTGCAAAATCTGAGATCTTATAAAGAATCACAATTGGGAGAGAAAATGTTTAAAAAAGCGGGAATATGTTTGGCACTGTTATTTGTGCTACTTTTTCTGAGCTGTCAAGGCAAGACTGAAGCTCCAATTTTGAAAGGTGAGTATCTGGGACAGGAACCACCCGGAATGGAAAGCGAACTTTTTGCTCCGGGTGTCATGTCCACAGGTATGCCTGAATTAAACGCCGTGTTTTTCCCTGGCGGAAAGGAAGTCATCTATTCTATCGGAGTAGGGGAGATGAAATGGGTGATGGTGATGATCAAAGAAGTAGATGGCGCCTGGACAAAACCCAAAATCGCCCCATTTTCCGGGGATTACGGTGGAGTCGATCCCTTTGTTTCTTTTGACGGAAACAGGGTATATTTCTGCTCGAACAGGCCACGTAACGCTGAGGAAGAAGCGAGAGAGGATTATGATATATGGTATGTTGATAGGGTAGAAACAGGCTGGTTAGAGCCCGTTAACATGGGCTCGCCTGTAAATACTGATACTCATGAATTCTACCCATCACTCACGCGAGAGGGTACGATGTATGTTCAATCCCGGCGTGAAGGTGGGATCGGACAAAGTGATATCTACAGACTGGAACTCCAAGACGGATGTTATGTCACTGCAGATTGTCTTCCAGAACCCGTCAACAGCCCCGGCTTCGAAGGTGATGCATTTATTGCGCCGAATGAAAGCTATATCATTGTGTCAACTTACCGGCCTGAAATAAACATCGGCCGATCTTCTGATCTTTACATCAGTTTTCGTACCGATGACGGCTCCTGGTCCAATCTGATCAACATGGGAGAAAGAGTGAATGGGACGGGAGGCGAAAACTGCCAGATCCTCTCACCATGTGGAAAATATCTGTTTTACACCAGCCGCAGATATAAAGACAGAAAGACTTCGCCTTTTATAACTTATGATGACATTTTTGCGGCTTGGTCAGGGCCTCAAAATGGACTCGGAGATATTTACTGGATAGATGCACAAATTATCGAAGAACTTCGACAAAAACACATCAAACGGCAGTAAAAGCTTTGATCATCAGCCTCAGTATTATATAGACATATACATAGAAGGCCTTATTCATAGCGCAATGATTCGACGGGATTCGCTAGTGCTGCCTTCATGGCTTTAAAGCTTATGGTAACCAGAGCAATAACAAAAGCAAGAATCGCTGCCAGGACAAAGATCCAAGGTTCCATACTCACCCGATATGCAAAATTTTGAAGCCATTTTTGCATAAGAAAATAAGCAGTCGGCCAGGCAAAGATATTGGCCAGAAGAACCAGGAATACAAACTCTTTGGAAAGCAGCACAAATATATTTCCGGTCGACGCCCCGAGCACCTTCCTGACACCGATCTCTTTGGTCCGTTGTTCGACCATAAATAGGGCTAATCCAAATAAACCAAGTGCAGCTATGAAGATGGCTAGCATCGAAAAGACACTGAAGATCTTGCTGAGCTTTTCCTCACTTCTGTATATCCTGTCAAAAGTCTCGTCCATAAAAGAATATTCAAAGGGATGAGCAGGATCCATATCTTTCCATTTACTTTCGATGAAGGCCAGGGTTCCAGAGATATCGTCCGGCTGGATTCGCAGGGCAAAAACAAAGGTATTTTGTGACCACACATGTATTATGAGTGGATCGATCACATCTTTCAGCGATTGAAACTGAAAATCTTTCAAAACTCCGATGACTCTCCCTTTCTTTTCGATTCCATAATCATAGTCCGATCCACCCCATTCCACTTGTGTTTCTAGAGGATTTTCCAATTGCAACTCTCGAACAGCCGCCTCGTTGATGAGAAACGCCTCTGAAGCGTCTGTGCTCATTTCTTTGGAGAAATCTCTTCCTTCCACTATTTCCATTCCCATGGTCCTTATATAATCATGATCCGTGTAGATCATCCTCAATGTCAGGGTCTTTTTCCCGTTTTCCGTAACTAATCTTATGGCATCCCCAGCTACGATCCCTCCAGGAACCCCGATGGTGATTGTCCCGCTGATAATATTGGGATTCTGCAAAAGTTCTGCCTTTATCGCCTCTGCATTCTTTCTGATTGAGTTCGACCTGATGGGGACAACAACCACATGTTCCTTGTTAAATCCCAGTTTTCTGTTCCTTAAAAAATCAAGTTGGTCCAAAACAACTGCGGTAGCAATGAAAAGAATTATGGATAGAGTGAATTGAAAAATGACAAGTCCTTTCCTCAGGAATGATTTACCAGTGCGAATATTGACTGTTTTTTTTAGGACATTTGCCGGTTGGTAATTTGAGATGAAAAACGCAGGATAACTGCCCGAGATTAACCCTACAAATAAAAGTAAAAGACCTATGCCGCCTAAAAGAATAACATTGCTCAAATAATTCACCTCGATCTCTTTTCCTGTCAGAGAATTGAAGAAAGGAAGCGCAAAGGCCACAAGGATCAATGCCAAAATTAAAGCAAACAGAGTAAAAAACAATGATTCCCCTAAAAATTGTTGGACGAGCTGATAACGGCTAGCTCCAACCACTTTTCGGAGTCCGACTTCCTTCGAACGATTGACGGACCGGGCCGTAGCCAAGTTCATAAAATTCACACAGGCAATCAGCAGAATAAAAAGGGCAATCACAGAAAAAATGGCCACATATTTGATGTCGCCGTTCGGGCTTATCTCCATCTGAAGATGAGAATGAAGATGTATGTTTTTTAGCGGTTGGAGACGGGAGGATAAGCTCCCACCAAGAATAGTCTGGATCTGTTGGGCGGCGTATTTTTCTATAAACGCAGGTAACTTCGCCTGCAAATTTTCAGGGGAATAATTCTCATGGAGAAGAATATATGTATAGAACTCATGTCGCGCCCAGCTTTGAAAGTAAAGTTCTTGAAATTCTGGCTCTTTTTCGAATGTTTTCATGGAAGCAAAGATCTGGGAATAAAAATGCGAGTTCTTGGGCATATCCTTCATTATGCCCGTAACAACATAATCTTGATCGTTAATGTTGAGCGTCTTGTTCATAGCATCATCTTTACCGAAGTATTTAAGGGCTGTGCTTTCCGAGATCACGATTGTATTCGGCGCCGCCAATGCAGTTTCGGGATTTCCGGCGACGAGCGGCAAAGTGAATATTCTAAAAACAGAAGCATCCGTATAAAAAAGAAAATCCTCGAAGTACTTTTTATCCCCATAAGTCACCATCCATCGTCTTGTAAGAAGCCGAACGGCGTCTTCGACCTCGGGAAAATCCTGTTTTAAGGTTGGAGCGATTGGTGCGGATGTAAAGGCAATTTCTTGATCAAAGCCTCCTGGAACATCGAAACTATCGACGACTCGGTATATCCTGTCTGCCTTCTCATGAAATCTGTCATAACTCAGCTCGTCCTGGATAAACAATAATATGAGGATGACACAGGCCATCCCGATCGCAAGTCCTGTGATATTTATAAAAGAATAGGTCGCATATTTTTTAATATTCCTAACGGCGAGCTTTAAATAGTTGAAAATCATGATTAAACTCCAATGTGTGTAATTCTTAAAATAAGAGGGAAGGAGCTTTAGTATTTGGAAAACATACCAAAAAATCGCGCTTACTTTCCCTTTTTGTTGGAAGATCCGGTCGGACATCTCAGCATAATCTCCTGACAAGTTCTCTTGATCCTCAAATGGAATGAGATTTTTTAGAAAAAACTCCAGCAATTTAAAAGAGAAGCTGTGTTTTTTCATGGATCTATTCCTTCGGTGATAGATATTCCAGATAGTTTTCCCACAGTATTTCTGAAACTCTCTTGTGTTCTCCCAACGCTTCCAATCCCAGATTTGTGATTCTGTAGATCTTTTTTCTTCGTCCTCCTCTGACTGCTGTAGCCTCCCCATAATTTGATGTGATCAACTCGGCTTTCTCAAGGCGGCTTAATGGGATGTGTACAGATGTGAGAGAGACTTTTTTTCCTGTGACCTTTGTGAGATGATCTACGATAGCGATCAAGTACGCATTGCTCTTAAGGCTGAGTACGGAGAGCATTATGAGCTCTTCTTTACGCGTTAAGCTTTTCATAATCTCCTCAATATCTATTTCTTTTTAATATTTAGAAACATATCATAGAGATATACGAGGATAACATAAAAAAGGTTGCCAAAAGTTTAGAATTGATTCAAAAAATCCAGGACGATTCGATTCAACATATCCGCCTGGACGACTGATAGATCGTGACCTGCGTTTGGAATAAGTTCGGTCTTTATTTGAGGAGCGATCCTATTGAGACGTTGAATGGCTTCCTGAGGAGAGTAGATTTTCTCGTTTTCACCGACGAGATAGAGTGTGGGGACCTTTAGATTTTGAAGTTCTATATCCGTTAGGACCCTCGGGCCGGGAAGCATCTTCGGCTTGAAACAACGCTGAGAAAGAAACATTTGCTCCACTTGGCCTTCTGCCAGTGCAAGGCCAGCCTCATTTTTATTCACTAAATCTTCCAGCACCAAAAACATGGTTTTTTTAACATATCGGCGATGAGGGATAAGAGAAAGCATTGCGTGTTTAAGAAATTCCGGTTGCAAGGGGAGGATGGTTGCCGCCGGCGCCAGGAGAACAATCTTGTCGATTCGCTCTGGGAACCGAATGGCGTATTGGCTTGTGAGCCAACCTCCATAGGAGAGCCCCATGATGTTTATGCTGTCTCCGAGATCAAGACCATCAAATAGCTCATCCAGCCACTCGACGAAATCATATGAGCTCTTAATGCGCTGCGTAAACACACTTCGTCCAAAGTCATAGATATTATCTACAGCATAGGTTCTATAAGATTCGGACAGAGATTCAATGTTTGGCAACCACATCAGGGATGTGGCATTGGCTCCTGGCAGCAGCACTAATGGAGGAGCGTCTGCTGGCCCACTGATCTGCACAAATGTATCTCCGAACGAGGTTTTGACTATGCTAGTTTCTGAAACAACTGGCCACTGCTTTGCCATCCTGTCGTACGACTCAAGATACATCTCCTTCGCTTTGGCAGACCGAAAAGGATGGTGTGGTGACATATCCATAAGAGCATGGCTTGAGATCTTTATAGGTATAAAAACACTCAAAACAAGGAAAACAATGGTGAGGACGACGTAGAAATAGGATTTGTTAAAACTTCTAAGCGTGTACAAGGACTTCAATCTCCGAGATTTTAAAAAAGCCTGGACTACAGAGTAAACTTTCAATAGTACAAAAATGCATAGTAAAGATAACAGAAGCAAGAGGTCGAGTGTAATTTTAAAAGAAAGGAACGCATACAGGCAGATGGCAAGGAAAAATGTGACTTTTAACAAAATTCCTTTGCGAAGCTCCCCATTATAAACTTGGCCTAATCCCAAAGAAATAAGACTTAAGAAAGCAGACAGAAGAGGATGCCTTCTTTTATTTTGTGACTTTTCTTTTTTCATATTCATTTATTTCCATTATGTGAGGAATATCCTATTGATATATAAATACGAATATTTAGATTTTTGGTTGGAAGTCTATTATTTTATAGACATCGAAATCAATGTCAAACTGTGTTAGAAACCATTTCCTGTGATATACTTTTCCACATAATCTTCGCATGAAACAAATCGGATTCGTACCATGATACAAGAAAAGCTATCACTCTCTATTATCACATTTTTTCTGCTTGTTGTTTTTTGCCTCGGACAGAACACAACGAGCACTGTGGAACCGCCAAGAACTGCAGATTTGTCCTTTCATCCACCAATAAAAATGCCCGCTTATCCATCAGGAAAGGGACCTCTTGTTCAAATCGATGAGGCCCACAATAATTTTCATACAGCTACTGGGACGTATAAGCCATTCGCTGCACTGATTGAACGAGACGGATATCTTGTCAAACGGCTGAAAGACAAAATCACTCCGGAAAGGCTTCATCACACCAAAATACTCGTTATTGCGGATGCCCAACCTCCTTCAGAACAAGGAGATCCTCCCACATTCTCAAAATACGAAATCGATGTCTTGAATGCATGGGTTCGCGAAGGTGGTTCTCTCTTTTTGATCACAGACCACAAACCTGATCCCGCTGCGATCGAAAAACTGGTAAATTCTTTTGGCGTCCAAATTAACAACGGTTATGTTCTCAATGGATATTTTTCAGGTCAAGAAAAACCCATTGTTTTCAAAAGGGCAAATAAAAGCATCGCTGTAAGTCCTATAACAAACGGCCGCGATCCCTCGGAAAAGGTTAATGCAATAGCCACTTTTTCCGGCTCAGCATTCAAAGCGGGGCCTGAATTTCAACCCGTATTGATCTTAGGGCAAGATAAAAGATCCTGGATACCAAAAAAACTGTATGACTTTCATGAGGATACACCGAGCATCAGTGTCTCCGGATGGTATCAAGGAGCCTGTGCGGAATTCGGAAAAGGAAAGATCGCCTTTTTCTCTGAAGCCGCTATGTTCACTGCACAGATCTTTGATCAAGGAAAAATTCGTGTCGGCATGAATCATCCCCTAGCGAAGGATAATGCCCAGCTCTTGCTGAATGTATTGCACTGGTTATCCGGTCTGCTTTAGATGACAAGATTGAGATTGCATTTTATTCTTTCTTTAATCTATTCCATAATCCTGAGATATTCGCTATCCAGACATCCAGGCTTCCATTCCGGTTTGATGAGAACGCAATTTTGTTCCCATCGTTTGACCAAGAGGGCCTCATATTCATCTGTCTCTGCAAGCTTCCCTTGAAGGCGCTCAGTATAATCACCGGAACCGGACAAATCAGAGTAAGATTTAATTTTCTTTGCGCGGTACTGACGGCCTCCTATTTTGTATATGAGCTCAGTGACTTTACCCTCTTCGTTTCTCAGAAACGTAAAATATCCCAATTCTGCATGCCTGATGAAATAAGAGTCGGAAATCGGCAGAAGCTCATCTTTTCCATACGCATAATAATACAGACGATGATTCTCCTTGCGAATGTCCATGGTTTGCCCACCCTGTCTTTCATAAAGCCCTGCGTAGTCATCCAAAAGATCTGTATTGATGGTCGTTGTCTCAGGACGAGTGAAAAGGACATCCTTGTATGTTTCGTTTCGATCGTTTTTAATACTTGCATCAGCTCCCTTTGCTAAAAGCGACTCCACCACATTCGTGTGACCGTTAGCTGCCGCAATGTGTAAGGCCGTACTCCCATCTTTAATCGTTGCACTGATGTCGGCACCTCGCTCGATCAGGAATTCAACAACGTCTTTACAACCCCGCCTTGCAGCGACAAGCAAGGGAGTCCTCTCATAGTGGTTTTTGTGGTCGATCTCTGCCCCACGATCTAGGAGCCATCCGATAACCTCCGAATCATCATAATGCGCGGCCCAATGCATGGTCGTACCAGCGTGAGCTTCCTCCATATTGACGTCTGGATTGTACGTCAAAATGACTCGAACCACATCTTTTTTTCCGTACATGACTGCCCAGTGAAGAGCTGTAGCCTTAATGCCGTCATCCGTCATTTTGACCAGTTCAGGATTTGTCTCAAGAAGCGATTTGACTCTGACAGCATCTCCGGCCTTGGCTGCATTGATTATGTCATGTTCTGAAGCCATTCCATAAAGGAACAGAAACAGGATCAATATTGTTAAAATCCGTGTTATTTTCATCAGAGACCTCCCGATTATCTCCATAAACTGTTGCAAACCAGGAAACATCATAACTCCGCTCATTATATTAATCGATCTAAATGAAATAATCTAGACATCATGAGTTCAGAGCGGTTTTTGCCGATTTGTGTGACGAAGTCTATCTCGTAGCTGGCGTTTTGCCGTTCCTATCGCTTTGTCTTCATTTTGGGTTCATTGAACTTGCTGTTTTACATATGATATGTTTACTTTAGGACGCAGGCAGCGGGAAAAAGTGAAAAATTAAGAGGGTTTCATAAGGAGCACAAAAACCAAATTCCTCTCTTTTTTCTGGATCACTTATCTGTGATACCATGAAAGTTAAGGTAGAACTCGGCTGTTTCTCTTGGCGTCTCAATCATCGGTAGATGACCGACACCTTCCATTATCACTAATTTTGCTTTTGGCATTACAGATTTGAGAATCCCGGCACCCGAAACATGCAAAACCCGGTCACTATCACCCCATAAGATCAAGGTTGGAACCAGCAGACCGCTAAGCGTTACTTCCAATGGAGGGGTATCCGCAGCATTATGAATCTGCTTGAAAATCTTTTGATTCAGCGGATAATGATCAATTGCCTCCTGGACAAGATAGCGTTTAAAAGGAGGCGGAATAAATGGCCGTTTAACGAATACAAAATCAAGCAGCTGCTCATAGTCTTCAACACTTTCTGCTATTAACGGATTAGCTTTCCCCTCATCCAACATGCTTCTAATTTCACTTGGAACAGCGGATGCAACACCGCCGGGTGCGATAAGCCAGAGACTTTTTACATCCTTTGGATACCGGGCGGCGTATGATCCCGAAATGGCACCTCCCATCGAGCTCCCGGCCAAGTGAAAGCTATTGACTTTTAAGGCTCGGGCAAATGTATGCAGCCGTTCAGATTGCGCGGCAATGGAATAGTCAGCCTCGGGATTCCGCGTGCTTTCGCCAAAACCCGGAAGGTCTGGAGCTATCACCCGAAAATGAGGCGTAAGAAACTTGCCTATACGTGTCCAATTGTCTTTGTTTGCGCCGAATCCGTGAAGAAGAATAATTACATCTCCCTGGCCTCCTTCCAGATATTCAATATGTAAATCCGCCACCTCAATACTATGCTGATCAAATCCAGCCCTACTTCTTTCCATCTTTTTCACAAGCTTAAATGTTACTTCGGGTAGCAGATAGTAGATGCCGATAATTCCGAGGATAAAAACTAAAGGGATAGCGATAAAAATTGTTTTTGTTGTTTTACGCATGACATCTCCGTTGCTTATGGCAGGAAATCTAATGAAAACATTTTGTGTCTCATTTTCCTCATCTCCCCAGTCAATTTTTTCAAGCCTTACTTGGATTCATTCTCTATAACGATAACGTATGGAGAAGAAAAAATGATGCTGTTTTTTAAATTATATTTAACCTTATGGTATAGTAATAATCTTAAAATTTAAAGAATAATGCTCCTCAATTACCTCAAAACTGCTCTCAGGAACATTAAAAGAAACGCACTGTTTTCTTTTATTGCAATATTGGGACTTGCAATCGGAATGGCCGCCTGCCTTTTGATTCTCCACTATGTGAATTTTGAGAAAAGTTATGACCGATTTTATAGAGACAGCGAGAGGATCTATCGCCTGCGCTACGAACGCACCAGTGACTTGGGGCAAAAAGTGCAATTTGCCTCCTGCTGTCCCCCGGCTGCAGACGTTATTCGGGGCTCTTATCCGGAGGTAGAAGAGATCGCTCGAATATTCAGATACCGTGCCGTTGTTTCCCCAAAAGACCAGGATATTCAATTCAGAGAAGAGAGGATGTATTTCGCGGAATCTGAGTTTTTTAATATATTCGATCTCACTTTCATAGCAGGCAATCCTTCGGACAGGCTTAGTAAAGCCAATAACGCATTTATGTCCCAATCCACAGCAAAAAAATACTTCGGCGAAAAAGATCCCGTGGGACAAACTATCACTGTAGATGGAAAAACAGATTACACTATCACAGGAATTTTTAAAGATGTTCCATCCAACTCCCATCTTAAGTCTGATATTCTCCTTTCATACCAGAATTTGCTTTTAATCTATGGCCCTGAAGTCCGCCAATCCTGGGGACACACAGCCTTCTTTACTTATATCAGGCTTCGCCCTGATGCCGACCCAGATGAATTTGAAAAGAAAATGGGTAAACTCGTTGAAACTCATGCCAATGAAATGATGAGTTTTTACAAAGTTAAAATCGAACTCAAAATGCAACCGTTAACAGATATTCATCTGACATCACATTTTATGCAGGAGTACGAAATCAACGGCAACAAATCCTCCATCGACGTCCTTTTGATCGTTGCGTTTTTTATCATATTCATGGCGTGGGTAAATTATATTAATCTATCGACATCCCGTTCATTAACCAGGGCTAAAGAGGTAGGCTTGCGGAAAGTTGTAGGTGCTTCCCGGCGCCAGTTGATCGCCCAATTTTTTTGCGAAACATTCCTTATATGTACAATGGCAATAACACTCGCATTCATTCTAATTATCGAATTTTTGCCCTTATTCAGCAGAGTGACAGGCGCTCCATTGGTTGATGATCTATGGAAAACATCGTGGTTTTGGTTCACGCTGTTTGGATTGTTCCTTGCTAGCGTTATTCTTTCCGGATTTTACCCTGTTGTTGCCCTGTCTACATACATGCCAGCCGCTGTGATCAGAGGTGAACTGGGAACAACTCCCAAAGGAATGAATCTGAGAAAATCGCTGGTTGTGTTTCAATTTGTAATGGCCTTGGTGCTGATTACATCCACTTTTTCCATCTACAATCAGATCGGCTACATGAAGAATCAAAAGTTGGGCTTTGATATTGAGCAGATCATCGTGACCAACACGCCTCGAGTCCGGTATGAGTCATTAAAGGAATCGTTCACAACTTTCAAGGATGAGCTGCTCAAACAATCCCATATCCAGAAGGTGTGTGTGGTTTCGGAAGTTCCGGGCCGGCAGATCATATGGGATAACGGTGGGATTCACAAAGCTGGTGCAGATAAGAGTCAGGGCAAGAATTATCAGATCGTCGGTGTGGATTATGATTTTGTAGATGTTTTCGACCTCAATATCCTCCAGGGAAGAAATTTCTCGAAGGAGTTTCCCGCTGATAAAGATGCTCTCATCCTTAACGAGACAGCCGTGAAATGGATGGGATTCAACAGTATCGAGGAGGCCATCGGAAAAGAAGTGGATTATTGGGGCGAGATCTATCCCATTATCGGTGTTTTAGCGGACTATCACCAACAGTCCTTAAAAGAGGCCTTTGAGCCTCATATCTTCAGGTTTTACCCATATGGCAGACCGCCGTGGGGACGATTTGCTATAAAGATCGGTGCTCAAAATATCAAAGAAAGCGTCCAGCTCATCAAAGAATATTATGCAAAGTTTTTTCCCGGGAATCCCTTTGAATTCTTTTTTCTGGATGATTATTTTAACCAGCAGTACAAATCGGATGAACTCCTCGGAAGAGTCATAGGGCTTTTTTCCTTCTTAGCCATTTTTGTGACCTGTTTGGGTATTTTCGGCATGTCTGCATTTATGGCCATCCAGCGTACTAAAGAGATCGGTATCCGAAAAGTTCTTGGGGCCACGACAGGCAGCATTCTTAAATTGCTCATGAAGGAGTTCCTCGTATTGATCGGAATTTCTCTGATTATCGCCTGGCCTCTCGCTTACTGGGGAATCCATCAGTGGCTCAATGCCTTTGCTTACCGAATGCCATGGAATGGATTTCTTTTCCTTTTGCCTCTGGCTATCGTTTTTACAGTGACAGCATTAACAGTTAGCTCAAACATTCTGAAAGCTGCCTTGGCCAATCCTGTGGATTCCATCAAGCACGAATAACTGCGATAGACTTACTCGTACCTCAAAGAATGTATAGGATTTGCAGTAGCAGCTTTTAAAGTCTGGAGGATAACCGAGAGGAGGGCCACAGCAAGAGTTATCAATGCTGCTAAAATAAAGGGACTGATACCGACCGTTGTCCTATATGCAAAGGTCTGAAGCCATTGATTCACTGCATAATAAGCAACTGGCCAGGCAAACAGGTTGGCAACGATCACCCATCGTGTATAGTTCCTAGTAAGAAGGAAAACAATACTGGAAATACTCGATCCGAGAACCTTACGTATACCGATCTCCTTTGTTCTCTGTTCAGTGCTGTACGTTGCAAGACCGAATATGCCAAGACAGGCCACTAAAATGGTCAACTCACAGAATGAGATGAGCAATGACGCCAGCCGTCTTTCCTCATCGTATGCCAGAAGATGGAGGTCATCGACATACGCGTAATCAAAGATCTGCCCGGGAAGAAGCCCTGTCACAACTTCTCTCATCCGGGAAATGACTTCTTTAGCCCCTTCTGCAGGCAGCCGGACCACGAGTTTGGTAGCTGTCTCATCGGAAGGGAATAGAACCATGGGGTAAATAGGGGAATGGATGGAATTTGTGTTCCAATCTTTGAGAATCCCGATAATGCGGAAGGCTTTATCTTCTCGATACAGAAATTTCCCTAGCGCATCCTCAAAGCCAAAGCTCTGAGCAGCGGTCTCGTTTATAAGAACAGCTTCCTCGTCAGCAGTTCGTCCAATTTCGAAATTCCGTCCTGCCAGGAGATTCAACCCCATGGTCGGAACAAAATCCGCATCGACTTCCTGTGATTGGACAAGGGTGTCCTCCTCTGTTTTTCCCTCTAGCCGGATAGTTGAGATGTTTCGATTTTGAGCTGAGGGAAATCCGGCTACGATTGAAGCATTTAATGCCCCGGATTTGCTAAGAATTTGGTTCTTGACCACTGCGGCTTTTTCTTTGAGAGATGTATCTCTATTATTCAAAACGATCAGATTATTGTTATTGTAGCCGAGGTCTTTTGTCTCAGAATAGCTCACCTGGTTGAGCACCACCATAGTACAGACAATGAGGACTCCTGCAATGAAGAATTGAACTCCCACCAGGACTCTGCGCAAGCCTGACTGCGATGGGCCTCTGTGAACTCCGGATCGAAAGATGACCGCAGCCGGAAACCGGGAGAGGAAAAAAGCTGGGTAGGACCCGGCAATAAAACCCACCACCAATACCATAGCAGCAACCGAAGGAAGAATCCATGGGTCGAATCGAATCATCTATAATCTAACCGTAGAGGTATCATCTTGTCATTTAA